>CAKZMS010000160.1 GCA_937128785.1 uncultured Opitutaceae bacterium
GAAATCGTCGCCTTCTACATGGATCGGCAGGACGCCCAGGTGCGCGACTCCGCCGGCTTCGGCGCGTCCTTCACCTACTTCGTCGACAACGGGAACAGCGCCAACATCTACGGTCTCGAGTCGAGCTTCCGGGCCCAGTTGAACGACCAGCTCACCGCCTATGGCAGTCTCGGTCTGATGGAATCTGACCTGGCCCCCTTCAACCTCAGCAATCCCACCGCCGATCCCGCCGGCGATCGCGCTCTGGCCAATGTGCCCGCCTTCACCTACAATCTGGGGCTACGCTACGGGCTGTCCAACGGCCTGTGGGCGAGTGCCGAGATCAGTGGTCGTGATGACTACTTTGAATCGAACACCCACGATGAAACCCGCAGCGGCTACCACGTAGTGAACGCCAGCATCGGCTATCGCTGGGATGCCTGGAGTGTCACGCTCTGGGCGCGAAACCTCTTCGACGAGGGCTACGAGGACCGCATCTTCTACTTCGGCAACGCCGGGCCGAACTTCGAGACCACGCGTTACGAGTCCCCCGCCGCCCCGCGCCAGATCGGTGTGAGCGCGCGGTTCTCGTTTTAGACTGCGTAATTTAGCGGCCACATGATCCGTGGCATCGTGCAATCGGCCTTCAATCCATCAAGCGGGCGTTGTATTGGCGGGCTGTAGGCTGGAACCGTTTGGTCGCCGAGGAATCGGTCGTCTCTGCCCGGTAAAGGCGCACCACGTTCTCCCAAGGATTGTAGAGCAGAACCTCCTCGGCGTCATCTCCCAGAACATCGAGGGGAATACCATGATACCACCCACGACGAAAGTCGCCGACCGGCTCTGCTGGCAGTCCCGGAAACTGCGCGACCATCTCTCCCTTCCCGTTCCACAACGTCCCACCGTTGTAGATCATCGGAGCAGCGGCGGTGCCTTGCCAGAAAATCGCCTCCAATCCCGTATGGTTGGGGGAGTCGTTGAGTTTGAAACGGATAAGCACCGACCCGTCGTTACCCACCATCATCGCGTCGTTGCGATGGCCGTTCCACCGTATGACCATTTCCGGCCCCTCCAGCTCCGGTCGAAAGTCGCCAACCCTTACCTCTTGTCCGTGCGGCACCACGTCCTCGCCCAGATGCACCAGCGCATCGCCCGCCGCATCAAGCACGTAACCCCCACCTGAAGCAATGACCCGCGGTGTCCCTTCGTCCCAAGGCACGATCGCAACCGAGTCCATATTCCGACCCAACTGTTCGGCCCACATGACCGTGCCATCATCGTCCACCAGGTAATAACCACCGGTAATTTCATCCCGACCATCGCCGTCAATATCACCCAGCGCCGGGATGTAAGCGGAGCATTTCGTATACTCGTTCCACTGAATGCGATAGTGCCAAATCACCTTCAAGGAGGCATCGAAGGCCACCAGTCGTTCTCCCAACTTTACCACGAATTCCTGGGCTCGAGAACTGCCGCTCAGATTGGCCACCAGAAGCCGTTGATGAACCCAGTTGGGCCCCTCGCCGGCACACTCCGCGAACAAAGCCGGACGGGATTCACGCATCAACGCTCCGTTGTCACCACGGCGCAACTGCACCGAAACATCGGCCATGTTATCGATCGGATTATCCACCGCAGGGTCGTGCCAGAAATGCAGCACCTCATCCGAACCATCGCCGTCGAAGTCATACAACGTGACCGATCCCGGTCGCGCGGGCTGATCGCCCTCCTCCCCGACCTGCCACATCACGGTGCCATCCATTTCAAACGCACCGATGAAACACGGTTTCATGCCTTTATCGGTCGAACGGAATACCACCCACTCGGGCTCCCCGTCTCCATCCAAGTCGTCCACGCGAATATCGCCGCCAAACGTCAGGGGTTGGCTATCGAACAGGGTGGATTGCAAAAAAGCTTCCGGGACCGCGATTTCTTTCCAAAGCACAGGATTTGAAGCCCCGGCGAGAAGGGCGCCGGATGTGATGAGAAGAAGTCCCGGACGGAAACGCACGACTCCAACTTCGGTCAGTTCAGCGCCATAGGCCAGCTCAAGCCATGACCTGCGGGAGTTGCCTTCGTATCCTGTGGCCTAAGTTTTGTCCGATGCTTCGCGGCTTGATCGGTCCCGACACCAGTTGAGTTCCGACTCAGGCCCCGACAAATTTTCGCCATGCTCCAAACCCCACCCCTCTTCCGCGGGCTGATTGCCTTTTTCGGTTTTGGTCTGTTGGCGACCGTCCAAGCGTCACCTCGAATCGACCGTGCTGAACCCCTCCACTGGTGGGTCGGTATGCAGAACTCTGAACTGCAGGTGCTGCTCTATGGTGAAGACCTCGACGGGCTCCGCGCCAAAGTCGACCATCCCGGCGTGCGGGTGGATCGATCCGTCGCCGTCGAAAACCCGAACTACCTTTTTGTCTACCTCGATATCGCCCCGGACACCCCTCCCGGCACGATTGACATCGAACTGCACGATGCGACTGGCCTTCGTCACACCCAACCCTACGAACTGCGATCCCGTGAATCCGGCTCCGCCGACCGCAAGGGATTCGATACCTCGGACGTGCTCTACCTGATCACGCCCGATCGTTTCGTAAACGGCGACCCGTCCAACGATGAAGTCGATGGCATGATGGAAGGTCTCAATCGCGCCGAGGGCTATGGTCGTCATGGTGGCGATATCCAGGGCATGATCGACAGCCTCGACTACCTGGCTGATCTCGGCGTGACCGCGATTTGGATCAATCCGGTCTTGGAGAATGATCAGCCTGAGTGGTCGTATCACGGCTACGCGACAACCGACTTCTACCGCGTCGACACCCGCTTCGGATCCAATGCGCAATACCGTGAACTTTCCGACGAAGCCGCCAAGCGCGGCATCGGGGTCGTCATGGACATGATCCTCAACCACAGCGGATCGGAACATTGGTTCGTCAAAGATCCCCCTGATCAAAAATGGATCAACTTCGACAACAACTACGTGCGCACCAGCCATCTGCGCACCACCAATCAGGATGCCAATGCCTCGGACTACGATCGCGTTTTGGACGAACTTAAATCAAACGGCGGCGCTACAACGTACGAGACCCGCTTCGATTTAGCCATCAAAGCCTTTGAGCATACCGCTAAGTACGACGCCGCTATTGCCAACCACTTCGGTCAATTCGTAGAGGGTGGCGAGCCCAAGTTCCCGCGCAC
>CAKZMS010000161.1 GCA_937128785.1 uncultured Opitutaceae bacterium
AGAAACCTGCGGTCTTTTTTCACCTCGGCAATAGTCACAGCGAGGCCGAGGTGCCCGACGACCTGGAGGCTTGGTTCGATCTGTACAACCGGGCGCTCGATTCGTTCACCCAAGCCGAGCTCTACCGCGATGTGCCTTTGGTCTACACGTGGAACCAGAGAGACGCCGGCGGTCAGGCCGCTCACACCGCCTATCGCACCTATATCCCCCACTACCCGCTGCCGGCGGACAGCCCGGATGCCGCGGAAGACGAGCTGCGGCCGATCAGCCAAGCCTTCACCATCGGCCGGGCGAGATTCATTGTGTTGGACACCGAAACTCACCGCACCGCGCCCGACGCAGAGTCCCCCTCGATTTTGGGGGACTGGCAATGGGGCTGGTTGCAGTCCGAAATCCGCATGGCCGCCGCCACCCACCCGTTGATCTTTTTGGTGTCTGCGGTGACCTGGCATGGACGAGAAGCGGTATCGGGTCCGGATAATCACTGGGGTTACCACGCGACCGAGCGGGAAAAAATCGAGCAATGGCTGCGGGACGAAGGCATCGGCAACGTATGCGTCCTCTCCGGAAACGGCGGGGTTCTGGCCGCCCGGATCGGCAATGGCCGGCCCGGCGTGCTCCATGAGTTTCAGGCCGGAGTGCTGGATCAGCGGCGGGAACCGGTAATCGGCCAATGGACCGAGGGGCCCTTGCTGCCCGGCCCCACCGAGGAGTTCTTCGGCGTGGTCGATGTGACTGACATCCGCGACCGCATCGAAGTCAGTTTCCGCGGCATGAACCAACACGGTCATGAGCGATTCAAAAGTTCCTTTACCATCGATCTTTCGGGCCGATGATCAGCCGGCTGCTCGGATGGTGCGTGCTGCTCTGCGGGACCTTCCTGCCGGTTCCGGCTGAAACTACGCTGAGAGTAGCCGCAGCCTCCAATCTGCACGTGGTCACGGGCCCCCTTGTCGAGGCCTTTGCACGCGATCACCCGGCAGTCGACCTGGAGTTCTCTTACGGTTCATCCGGCAATCTCGTGGCTCAGATTCGCCAAGGCGCTCCCTTCGATGTCTTTTTGTCGGCGGATTTGACCTATCCGGAAGCGTTGATCGAGGCCGGGCACGCGAAGCCGACGTCGTTGATGATTTTTGCTTACGGGCAACTGGTGTTGTGGCCGTGGCCGGAGACCAAGGATTGGAAGAAGACCCTCCTCAGTCCATCGGTGCAGCGCATCGCCATCGCCCAACCCGACACCGCCCCCTTTGGCATCGCCGCCCGCGAGTTTCTGCGCAGCCACGGTGCTTGGAAGACCGTCGAATCAAAGATCATCCTGGGGGAAAACGTGGCCCAAGCGCTGCACTTCGCGGAGAGCGGGAACACCGACTACGCTTTCGTCGCCGCATCTCTGCTCATCGGGCGACCTGAACTGGAAAACGGCTTGGTCCTCCCGGGGATGGACGACGCGCTCGCTCACGGCGCGGTCACGATCACTGGGCGCGGTCATGAAAGGCTCGCCCAACGGTTTCTGGACTGGCTACGAGGCGAAACCGCTCGCGGGATCCTTTCCGCCCACGGTTATCGCCTGCCTTGATCCGGGCGCGTGCACCCCTCACGTTGCAGCTATCGTGATTGAACCGGTAATCGGCAGTTGGCTTTTAACGCCTGCCTTGTGGCAGTCGCTTTGGCTTACCCTGAAGCTGGCCGGCATCACGACCCTATTACTGGGATTGGTCGGACTGCCGCTCGCCTGGTGGCTTAACCGCAGCCGGGGACGTTTCGTGCCGGTGGCGGAAGCTTTGGTGACCATGCCCATCGTGCTGCCACCCACCGTAATCGGGTTTTATCTGCTCATCGCATTCTCCCCACGACATCCGCCGGGGAGTTGGTGGGTCGCACTGACCGGCGGCCCCCTTTCCTTCACCTTTACCGGTTTGGTCATCGCTTCGGTCATCTATTCGCTGCCCTTCGCCGTGCAGCCCTTTCAAGCCGCGTTGCGAGCGGTGCCCGGCGAGTTGCTGGACGCGAGTAGAGCAAGCGGGGCTTCCCCCTGGCGCAGCTTCTGGCGCGTACACCTGCCCTTGGCTCGACGCGGGGTTGGGGCCGGTCTGACCCTGGGCTTTGCGCACACGCTGGGCGAATTTGGCGTGGTGCTGATGATCGGCGGATCCATTGCGGGCGAAACCCGCGTAGCCAGCATCGCCCTCTACGACGAAGTACAGAAAATGAACTACGCGTCAGCCCACGCATTTGCCGCCACGCTGCTGGTGATTTCGTTTGTCCTGTTGGTCACCGTCGCCGTCCTGCAGCGAAAAGAGCGGACCTAGCCGCTGATTCCGCTGAACCACTCCACCGCTCGGCGCGCCCGGCGGTCAGGGCCCACCTCCAATCCACGGACAAGGTAGGGTCGGGTCGCCGCCGTGTCCGCCGAAGCCATGGCGAAGGAGGGAGCGGACCGGTTTCATGCTGACGGCATCTGTGCCAATCTGAGAAATCGGTGGTGAATGAACACCAGGCTGACGGCTTTGCCTAACTCCGCTGTCTCCTGTAAAACCTAGCCCTGTTCAGCCCGGAATCGGGGGACGGATTGACCTTCGACTTCCACCGTCTCCGACCACATCGCGTGCGGCCGCACCCAGAGGCCGTGTTCGCCATAAAGGGCCCGATAGACCACCATGGGCTCCAGGGACTCCGAGTGTCGGCACAGACCCACCACTTCGTATTCCCCGCCTTTGTAGTGGCGATAGCGCCCCGGCTGGGGTTCATCCGGCAAGGCTGGAAGTGCGTCACCCGCGGCCATATTCAGAGCACCCACACCGCTAATTGTAGAAACACGAGGAACCCGACCATGTCGGCCGCTCCCGTAACGAAAATCGAGGAGCTCTGCGCCGGGTCAAATTTGAACCGCTTCAGCGTCAGCGGAATCGCCGCTCCCGCGAATCCGGAAAAGGTCATCGTGAAGATCATGGCGGCGAACACCACCGCGGCGATGGCGCTGTCATGCGTGAAGAGTCCGACCGCTCCGGCGGTCAAGGCACCCACCACCACCCCGTTGAGCAGTCCCTTGACCAAGCTCTCGGTCAGCCCCCAGCTGGCCCTCGCACGGCGGTAAGTGAGATTTCAGCGCGCACTCGACCTCAGCGAGAGGAGGCTTATAAATTAGCATACGGAACGCCCATTGATTATGCCACAGAG
>CAKZMS010000162.1 GCA_937128785.1 uncultured Opitutaceae bacterium
GCGGGCCGCAGATGCCGGGTGACCCTGACGCACGGACCGCGCTGATCAAGACCGATCCTAGGAGATAGATCCGAAAGGGAATCCGCGCGAGGCCGAGCATGGCGCTTTGCAGGAAAAACGGCGGACCGGGAGTCACCCGGGCCAAAATCGTGATATTCCAGTGGTTCTCCGCGCTGACTTCCGGCCAGCGGTAACCCATCTTGAGCACGAGTTTTTCCAAGAGTGGACGAGCCAGCCAACGCGCCGACACATAGGTGATCGAAACATTCACCGTGAGCGCACCCCAAGTGGCCAACAGCACCAGCGGCCAACCCAAGGTCGGGGCGAACACCGATCCCGCCGTGAGCGTGAAGGGAGAAAGCGGAAAGCCGAAGGCGGGCAGCACCGCCATCCCGGCAAAAAATGGCCACGGTCCGGCGTCCCGCACCAGCGCGATGCCGGCATCGATCCCATAGCGAACGTCGACCCCTCGCAGCACCAGCGCACCAAAGACCGCCCCGATTACTCCCAGGACGGCCAGTTTGATCAGCATTCCCTTGCGACGGGAGGATACATCATCCGCAGACGGCATGCGCGGACCATGGCCAGCCCCGGCGGACCGGGTCAAGCGTGGGGCGGCAACACCCAAACCTTACGCTCGCCCGGATGCGCCAAAGGACTCATAACCTCAAGCCGTTGTCGGTGCTCGTGTTCCCCATCCGGCCGCCCAAGCTATGGAATCCTCTCCTCCCTCAATTGCTGTCGTCATGCCGGTCTTCAACGAAGAGGCCGTGTTACCGGAGACCTTTGCGCGACTAAGCCAACTCTTTGATGGAAACCCCCAATACCGGTGGCGGGCCTGCCTCGTCGACGACGGCAGCCACGATGCCAGTCCCGCCTTGCTGGCAGAACAGGCCCGGCAGGACGAGCGTTTCGAGGTCGTCACCCTGGCGCGCAACTTCGGTTTTCAATCCGCCCTCGCCGCCGGGATTGAGTGCAGTGAAGACGTCGGCGCCGTGATCACCATGGACGCGGATCTCCAGGATCCACCGGAACTCATCCCGGAGCTGGTGGCACGCTGGCGCGAGGGCGCCCAAGTCGTGCTCGCCGTGCGGAGAACCCGCCAGGAAACGGGCCTGCGTCGCTGGGGCATGGATCTGTTTCACGCCGGGTTCGGGCGATTGACCGACCAAAAACTCACGCAGAACAACGCCGGCACCTTTGGCTTGATGGGACACGAGGCCTTGGCCGCGTTTCGCCGCCTGCCGGAACGTAACCGCTTCTTCCCGGGCCTGCGGGCCTGGGTGGGGTTTGATGTGGCAGAGGTCGTTTATGACCGGCAGGAGCGCGCCGCCGGCGAACCCAAGCAATCACTCCGTCGACTCATCAGCTACGCCCTCGACGGGCTGTTCAGTTTTTCTCGTCTTCCCCTCCGGGCCGTGTCTTACGCAGGACTGGTCGTTGCGATCGTTGGTTTCAGCTTGGGCCTGTTCTACGCGGTGCGCCGACTGGTCGGCATCGAGGTGGCTGCCACGGGTTTTACCACCTTGGTAACCTTGGTTCTGTTCCTCGGAGGCATTCAACTGATTGGCATCGGGGTCTTGGGCGAATATCTGGGCCGCATTTATGACGAAGTGAAACAGCGCCCGCTCTATCTCATCAAAAAGCGCTCGCGAAAGGAATGATCCCCCGCCCGATCCAATTGCTGGGCATCGCCGTCGCGGCCGCGACGATGCTGGCGACGGCTTATCTCATGATCATGACCACCTTCATGGTCTACGATGACGAGGGATTTGTATTAATGAGTCTCCGGCGGTTCCTCGGGGGCGAATCCCTGTATGACCGCGTGTTTTCCCAATACGGGCCCGCGCCCTACCTTTATCACTGGCTGCTGACATTCGCGGGGTCTCTTGAACTCACCCATATGTTCGGTCGATTGGTCACGCTGATTCATTGGGTCGTTTGCGCGGGCGGTGTCGGGTGGATCGCCGCCCAACTATCCGGACGCTATCGTTTCACCGTCGGTGCCTTGGCCGCCTTCTTCGCCTTCAACTTGCTGTGGCAAATGATCGCCGAGCCGAGCCATCCGGGCAGCATGATTGCCGCGGCGATAGCGGTAGCCGCGATCCTGGCGGTAAATGCGCTTCGCGTCGGAGCGTTCAACCGCCTGGCCGTCGTCGCGGGGGTAACCGGCGCAATCCTGGTTTTTACCAAGATCAACGTCGGCGCATTCTTCGTGGCAGGCGTCGGGGCTTTTGCCCTGACCTGCACCGCTTGGCCGGATGCATGGCGGAAACCCGCCGCCACGATCGCGCTGGTCGGCCTGGCCCTGCTGCCCTGGCTACTCATGGCCGGACACCTGGGTGATCCCGCGATGCTCGGGTTTGCGCTCAAGGCCTCGTTGAGCGCTGCCTTGACTGCCGCATAGACTGCCGTGTTGAGTGTACGCATCGCGTCGTCGTAGCGATGCCGCGCGTCAGCCTTGGCATCCAGTTCACGGTCGCGGCGGCGTTCAAGCAGCCAATCACCGCGCTCCATGTCGTATTCGCTATTTCCGAATTGATCGCCCATCACGATTCCTCCTTGCACGCATAGTCGGGCCACATCTCGCGGATTTCGTCGTTGGAATAAAACGCAACCGTGACCGGGTTGTAGCGATGGAAT
Source organism: uncultured Opitutaceae bacterium (assembly GCA_937128785.1). Lineage (GTDB taxonomy): Bacteria > Verrucomicrobiota > Verrucomicrobiia > Opitutales > Opitutaceae > Actomonas. The sequence goes on from CAKZMS010000162.1 coordinate 2,644, forward strand.
GAATTCTCGAACCGGGACTTGAACGGCTCGATCATCACGTTTTCCTGCGCCCATGCCGTCGCGTGTTCATAGGGTAGAAACGGGATGCCTGCGATCGACGCCATGTGCGGGTGCCAGGTCGCGTTGGCGGTGTAGCAACCGCCTGACGCCTTCACAGCGGCGGGAAC
>CAKZMS010000163.1 GCA_937128785.1 uncultured Opitutaceae bacterium
TTCAGCGGATCGGCTTCGTTGGAGAACAGGAACTTGGCCATCTCCACATCGCCGGTGTGGCATGCCAAGAGGAACGGCGTGTTACCCAAGTTTGGTAGATGCGCCCCACCCCGGCGGGGGTTACCCGACTCCAAAGCCAAATTTACGTCGACCCCATGGTCTATCAGCGCTTGAGCGAAATCCATGCTGGTGCGGCGACCCTTGCCGATGGGAATGGGATCGCCCGAAGCGTTGTCACCCAAGTCCGGTTTACGCACCCAACTGAGCGTATGCAGCGGGGCAAATCCGGACCGTTGATCGTTCGGATCAGCCCCGGCTTCTAGCAACTGAACCGCCAAATCGAAATGACCGTTCTCAATCGCCAAAATGAGCGGACTCGTGCCCTTCTTCGGCGGTTTGTAACCCTGATGGCCGGTGGGCTCGATCACGGTATTCACATCCACTCCCCGCTCAAGGAATAGCGCCCCGATGTCTGCGTGGCCCTCACGCACCGCAAAGAAGATGGGGGCGAATCCCGACGGCACTTGCCGCTGAAAATCAGCTCCCGCTTCGATTAAAAATCTGACCACCTCGAGGTGCCCTTCCGAGGTCGCCCACATCAAGGCGGTTTGCCCCTTCGGCAGCGTGGCATCCACTTCCGCCCCTGCTTTCACCAACACCTTGACGGCCGCCAGACTTCCCGTGCGCGACGCGGTCATCAAAGCGGTCTCGTGTTCCTTGCGCTTGGCATTGGGATCCACGCCGTATTCGAGTAATCTTTCAATCAACGGGGCATTGCCGTTGAGACAGGCGAGATACAGCGGGGTCATGCCATAGCGGTTTTGCGCCCGCGGGTTCGCCCCTCGATTCAGTAGGTCGTCGGCCATAGCCGTATCATCACGATAGGCCGCCCAATGCAGCGCTGTGGTGCCGTCGATCTGGGTCTGATTGACGTCAGCCCCCTTCGCGAGGAGGTCTTGAACGATTTCGATTTTTCCGTGTTCAACCGCGTCCGCCAATGGGGCCGCCGTCTCGCCAGCAACGGCCGCAGCCACTCCCCCCCATAACGCGAAACTGAGCAGTAGGCGGCGCATTTGAAAAACTAGAGAGCCAGAGGATCAAAGAAGTCCTCGATGCGACCCGTGCTATCGCCAAACGAATCGAGCTGCACCCCGGCCTTATCCATCAAAGTGAGGTGCAAGTTGGCCAGGGGCTCCGGCTTGCGGTAGCGAATGTGCCGATTGCCTTTCATGCCCAATTGGCCGCCGCCCGCGACCACGACGGGCAGATCCGTGTGATCGTGCAGGTTGGGATTCCCCATACCGCTGCCATACATCAGGACCGATGAGTCGAGCAAAGTGCCGTTTCCTTCCGGGGTCTGCTGCAGGCGGTCAATGAAATCGGCCCAAAGTGACAAGTGGAATTGGTTGATCTTCGCCATGCGTTCGATTTTGGCGGGATCGTTGCCGTGGTGGGACAGCGGATGATGCGGATCATCGACCCCAATTTCCGGATACGCCCGGGTGCTGGTTTCGCGCGCCAACTGGAACGAGAAGACCCGGGTGATGTCGCCCTGCATCGCCAGCAGCTGGAGGTCGAACATGAGCTGGGCATGAGCCGCGTAGAGCGCGGGCACACCCGTGGGGCGATCCAGATCCGGCAGCGGATTTTCGTCCGTATTGGCTTCGGCGCGCTGGATGCGGCGCTCCACCTCCCGGACGGAGGTGAGATAGTCGTCGACCTTGGCCCGGTCGGCAGCGCCCAGTTCGCGTTTGAGGCGCTTGATGTCATCCGTCACCCAGTCGAGCAAGCTGGCGCGACGATTCAGCGCCGCTTTGCGATCTTCAGGGGTGCCCCCTTCGCCGAAGAGTTTTTCGAACACCATGCGCGGATGCGCCTCGGCGGGCAGCGGCGTGGTTGGCGACGACCAGGACAGGTTGTTTTGGTAGACGCAGGCGTAGCCATTGTCGCATTGGCCAACATTCTGGAGCATGTCCATGGCCAGCTCGATCGACGGCAATTGGGTCTCCTGACCAATCCGCTGGGCGGCAACCTGGTCAACCGTGGTGCCTAGGAAATAGTCCGTGCTCTCCGTCACCTTGGCCCGAGCGGCGCTCAGAAAGGCCGAGTTGGAAGTCGCATGAGAACCGGGATAAGCCGGGCCCAATTCCATGTTACTCAACACCGTCACGTTTTTCCGGATCGGGGCCAAGGGCTCGAGGATGTAGGTAAGGTCATCCAGTGTGTTGCCCTGGGGGGTCCAACGCGTCATGTCGGCGCCCATCGGAATGAAGGTGTAACCAATGCGCTTGGCATTGAGAGCGGGCACGGCCGATAGCTTCGTGGCGGCCGGCACCATGGCGTCGAGTAGCGGGAGGCCGATGGTCGCTCCCATTCCGGTGATGAAGGTGCGTCGCGACAGGGCTTTACGGGTCAGGGCATTCATAGGGCAGTCCTCATTTGAAAGGGCACGCTTTCAGCGATTCCGGTAACTATAGCAGAAAAATGGTAATCGTGCGCCTCAGCTTGGCGAACGATCTGACGAATGGCCGGGGCATCGTAATATTCGAGACCCCGTCCCAGCGCGAAAATCAATAGCTTTTCGGTGAGCGTGGAAACAAACAAATCCGGCCGCTTCATCAATCCAGCCTCCAGTCCATGCGCCCCCTCGAAGGTCTGACCATCGGGCAAACCGCCATCGGCCTCGACGACCATTCCGTCCTCGCTGTCCCGCCAGCGACCCACCGCGTCGAAATTTTCCAGGGCAAACCCCACGGGATCCATCAGGTTATGACAGGAGGCACAGGCCGGGTCCTCCCGGTGCAGGGCCAGACGCTCCCGCATCGGCAGTTTTTCCAGAATAACCGTATCCAAAGACGGCACATCAGCCGGTGGCGGTGGCGGCGGCGTGCCCAGAATGTTTTCCAGGATCCAGTTGCCGCGAATGACCGGGGAGGTCCGCGTCGCATAAGAGGTCACCGTCAACACACTCCCCTGCCGCAGCAGTCCCCCTCGATCCGAATCCTCCCCCAACTCCACCCGGCGGAAACGACTCCCCCGCACTCCGGGAATGCCGTAGTGGCGGGCCAGCCGCTCGTTCAAATAGGTGTAGTTCGCCGTGATCAGATCCAGCACGCTGCGGTCCGCCGAAACGATGCTGTTGATGAACAACTCGGTTTCGCGCTGGAAAGACACCCGCAGGTTGTCGTCGAAGTCAGGGAAAAGTCGCAGGTTGGGCGTGGTGTTTTGCAGGTTGCGCAGATGCAGCCATTGGCCGGCAAAGTTGGTGGCCAAATTCTCTGAACGCGGATCCCGCAACATCCGTTCCACCTGCGATCGGAGTATCGCCGGATCCCGCAGTTGGTTGAGCTCGGCGACCGTCAGAAGCTCATCATCGGGCAGACTGCTCCACAGGAAAAAAGACAGCCGGGATGCCAGTTCCAAATCGGAGATCGCATAGGCCTCTCCCGAGACCACCGCTTCGGGTTCACGTTCGATCCGGAAGAGAAACTGCGGACTCACCAGAATCGCCGATAAGGCCAGTTCGACTCCGGCTTCGAATCCGCCTTCGGCTGTGCCTTGCTGGAAAAAAACCATCGGACGTTCGAGGTCCTCATCAGTGACCGGACGCCGATAGGCCAGTCGCATCAAGCGCTCGATAATGATCCTCGCGGCCGCCAGCTCGCTGCCCGCCTCTTCAGGTGTCGTAACAAAGATCCGCTCCCGACTGGGGGTGTCACCGGCGAGGTTATCACCAAAGGGACCGGTGATGGTCACTTGATACAGCGCCGGCGTGCGCCGCGGGTGACGATGGTAGTTGAAGCGAGCTTCAAACGGACGCCGCCTCGTCTCCATCAAGGGCGCCGTTTCCTCCGGGAAAGTCACGCCCAAATCCTGCGGCCCCGCTGCAAACGAACCACGGTACACGAGGTGCGCATCGATCTTGGAATTGTCTGATTCCTTCTGCGGCAGATCGACCGTGTAACGCTGCAACAGATCTCCCGCGAGCAGCAGGTCCACATCGTGTAATCCGGTCGCGCCCTCCACCTGCTCGTTGCGGTCGCGGGTCAGTCGCATGCGAATTTCGTATTCACCCGCGCGCGGAAAATTGTAGGGGATGAGTGCCCCGCCGCGGGTGCCCAGGGGAAGCCCCTCCACATGTTTCTCCTGGGTGCGATCACCCGGGATACGCATGGTATAGCCATCCGGCACCTGCAGTGGCGTGCCCACCGCCAGTCGACTGATTTTCTGGGCCGCGGAAATATAGCGATCCATCAGGGTCGGCGAGAGATCGGTCACGGTGACGGTATCAAAGCCATGAGCCAGTTCATCGGCCGGCAGGAGTTCAGTGGCATCGATTTGGACCGCCAACAGATCACGAATCGCGTTCTGGTATTCGGTCCGATTGAGCCGTCGAAACGAATCAATTCGACCCGGTTGCGGATCTGCCTGTGCCTGCTCGTCGAGCACGGCGGTCAACTGCTGGGTAAACGCCTCGTAGATTCCCTCATCGGGACGCCGCCGTGCCTCCACGGGCGGCATCTGACGCGCATGCATGCGATGGATCATTTTCTCCAGCACCTCCGGATGCTCCGCCGCGTTCTCCAAATCCAAGCCTTCCAGGACCAATTCCCCGACCGCATCCTCGCTATTGTGACAGGAAAGGCAGTAAGTTTCGACCAAAGCCGTCGTGGTGGTGAACTCGGCGGGTCCGGCATGGCCGGACTCCATCTCGCCAAACCACGGTTCCATCCATGCCAACATCGCCTCGTATTCCGATTCCGCCGGTCGCGCGATGTCAGGCTCATCGTCCGGCGGCATATCCCGATCTTGCAACGCCCAGAGAATCGATTCCCACGCCTCGAATTCGTGCACCGGATTACCCGCCAATACCGCCTCCATATTAAATTTGCCCTTCTTGTCCTCCGCATTGTGGCAATCGAGGCAGTAAGTCGCGGCAAATTCCGGGAACGGATCGCGCACGATTCCGCTGCCCACCGATTCCAAGGCTCCGGACGCTGAGGACACGAAAAGACCCAGTGCGGCAGCACTGATGGTTCGGCAAAAAAGTCGATTAACCTCGGTCACTAGGGGGCAGATTGGGGCTGGGGTGAAACGGACGAAGCAGAGCGTCTAGGAGCAAACCGCAATCTGTCGAGCATTACCCATGACGAAAGGGGTTATCCAGTAGGACAGTTAAACGGCCAATTCGAGGTGGGGACGGACCGCGGGGCCATCCACTGTGGTGTGGAAAATCAGGCCTGATCACCGTCAGCCTCAAACCGGTCGGCCCGGCCTGTCCGCCGTAGCCTTGGCGAAGGAGGGCGGTCCGACCCTACCCGCGATCAGAAGTCAGGGGCTTGAAGGGGGCACGTTGTAAAACGCAACTCCGCGCTGCTTCGTTTGCGTTTTCACAACATGACCCCGGGGGGCGTTATTTGACGCCGAAGTGCTGCTTCACTTTGTCCAAGGGGAACGTGTTCAGGATGTGTTTTGGTTCGAGCCAGCCTTTGCGGGCGGCGTTTATGCCGGCGGCGACGTGCTCCAATCCGGCGGTTTCGTGGGCGTCCGGGTTGATCGCACACCGCAGGCCACGCTCCGCGGCTTCACGCCACCAACGCCAATCCATATCCAAACGCCAGG
>CAKZMS010000164.1 GCA_937128785.1 uncultured Opitutaceae bacterium
GGCACCCATGCGGCCATGCGACCACGCTCCACCACCGGGATGTCCGACAAACGCCGGTCCTGCCCTGACACCTGGCCCGACGAGGGCAGCAACCCGGCCGCGACCTCCAACAGCGTGGATTTGCCACTGCCGTGCGGGCCGACCAGACCGCCCATCTGCCCCGGTTGCACTGCGAGATCCAAAGTGCGCAAACGTTCCGGCACTGCCGTCTGAGTGAGAACCAATGCGTTCATGAGGCCCTCCTTAGCATCCAAAGGAAAAACGGACCACCGACAAAGGCCGTGACAATGCCCAACCGCAGGTCACCCGCCGTGCGGGCCAACACATCACAGAACAACACAAAAGCCGCCCCGCCGATGATCGATACCGGCACCAAACGCTTGTGCTCGGGGCCAAAGAGAAGCCGGAAAATATGGGGCACAACCAAGCCGACAAATCCCACCGTGCCCGCGACCGCTGTGGCCAATGCCGTCATCACGGTGGCAAGAACGAGCATTTTTCGGCGCACCGTCTTTACATCGACACCCAGGCTCTGGGCTTCGTTCTGACCGAGACTGAGCAAGTCCATCGACCGTCCCAACGGCCACAACAACAGAGCCCCCAGCACTATCGGCGTCGCCATCAACACATGTTCCCACGTGCGATCTTCGAGTCCGCCCAACAACCAGAAAATGATCTGAGCGTTCCGCTCATAGGTCAGGGTGAAATTTGAAAGCACGTAGCTCGTGATCGCACCGAGCAACGCGTTCAGGGCGATCCCGGCCAGGAGCAACCGCTCCGTGCTGGCCCCCTGCTTGGCGAGTGCCACCACCGCCATGGTCGCTCCAATGGCACCGACGATGGCCGCTGCAGGCACGGTGAAGTAGGACCACGCGGCCCAGCCCGCGCCAATGGCAATCACGGCTCCCGCGGCCCCGCCCGCACTGACACCAAGCAGGCCGGGGCTGGCGAGATGATTGCGGAAAAACGCCTGCATCACCACGCCGCTTGCCGCGAGGGCCGCTCCGATTTCGATCGCGACGATGGTACGTGGCAGCCGAATGTTCCAGAGCACCGTCGCCGCCAGATCGTCGGCGCGCGTGAGACCCGCCCAAAGCATGGCCGGTGACATCGTCATGTCCCCCGCCCCCAAAGAAGCGAAGACACCGGCCACCAGCAGAGCAATTGCTCCGGGCATCGCCCACTTCTGTCGCGCAGCCAAACTCATGATTTAGTCGGCGGGAAACCGTTCGGGATGAAGTTCGCGGGCCAATCGCTCATACCCATCGATGCGATGGTGGGTCACACTGCTGAACATGTAGGACTCGACCAGAGCGACCTTCCGTTGTTTGACCGCCTCCATGAACTGAAACGGCGTCAGGCGCAGGTAGGGTTCCACGGCCGTCTCAATATCATCGCCGGGCAGCACGACTTTTTCCACCGGCCAGGTGAGCACGGTTTCTCGCGGAATCGGCGCGTGCCCGACCAATTCGCCCAGCGACATGGCCAGATTGTCGGCGGCGGCGTGATCACACATATCTTGAAACGTGGTCTCGGCCCCGCCGATCACGCCGTACGTGGAAGGCGCGACAACCTTCACCGGCGTGGCTCCATCCAGCCGTCGGGCCAAGTCGGCCAGACGGGTATCGACATCCGCGATCACGGCCTCCGCGCGAACTTCGGCGTCTTCGCCCAATCGCTCGGCGAGCATGCGTAGATTGGCATACGCATCCTCCATCGTTTGATACCGATCAAAGACCATGAGCTCGACGCCCGCGCGACGCAGTTGGGCGACCAATTCGCCGCGACTGTAGTCCGCCACCAGGACCAGGTCGGGGCGAAACTTGAGAATCGTCTCCGCATCACCGCGAGCGATCTGCGGAAAGGCGCGGGCTTGCTCCGCGACAGCCGAGTAAGCCGCTTCACCCGCGATGTGGCTGAGGGCGGCAATCTGTTCGGGTGCGGCGACCGCGAGGAGCAACTCGTCGGTGCCCACCGTCTGAGAAACCACCCGCAACGGCTCGGCCCAGCCCGCCGAAAAGAGGACCACAGAAAGGCACGAAATTACAAAAAAGCGATGGCTGATTCGGCTCATGATTTCGTGATATTTCGTGCCTTCGGGGGGCTACCTCAGAAGCTCCATTCGATGCCACCGAAGGCACCAATGCCGGGCTGAGGGAAGCCGTGGACCTGCTCGTAGTCGGTATCGAACGCGTTCTCGACCCGAGCGCGGAGGCGAAGGTTCGCGTTGACCTGCCATGAGCCGTAGATGCGTGCGACCGCGTAGTCTTCAGCATCAATAGTGGCGAAGGTCTCGGCGTTTACATCCAAGCGATCCGCCACAAATCCCAGACCAAAGCCGATATCAAATTCACCGAAGTCGTGCCACAGATCGAGCGAGCCACTGTGCCGCGGGCGGCGTAACAGACGCGAGTCGTTGGACTCGTTTTTAGCCTCAAGATAGGTGTAGGAGGCACGCACTTCCGTGCCGGTGCCGACCACCCAACTCGTGCTCGCCTCCACTCCATAGGTGCGGGCCTGTTCGACGTTGGCCGTGGTGCCCGGGAATACTCCGAAATCAAATATGATCAGATTATCGTAGGAATTGTCGAAGTAAGTGAGGCTGGCCTCGCCGCGACCGCTGGCGAAGTAGGTATCGATCCCGACATCCCAGCCTTCGCCCTCTTCCGGCTCGAGGTCTGGATTGCCCTGGTAGAAGGAACTCTCGCCATAAAGATCGAGGAAACTGGGGGACCGGAAGGAGGTGCCGTAGCTGGCGCGCAGTTTAACCTGATCGGGCATCACCTGCCAGGCGAACGATCCCCGGCCCGTCGTCGCCTCGCCGAATGAATCGTAATCGTCGTGCCGCAAACCGACCGTGAGCCAGAGGTCTTCGGCCAAGGTGATTTCATCCTGAGCAAAAATCGCGAAGAGCTGTTGGTCCTCGTCGATGTCACCAAACCCGTCGTTTGACGTGCTGTTGGCTTCGGCGGTTAAGCCCGCCGTCACTCGGTGCATTTCCCAACCGGCATAGGTGAACTGACTGTCCAAAATCACCCGCTCGTTTTCGATGGTGGTAATCTGCGTGCCAAATGGTCCTGGATTAGTGGATACGAACTCACGCAGCTGGCCACCGAGGGTCACACGACCGCTCAGATCCTCCGACGGATTGAATTCCGCGAACGCCGTCGCCAGCCAGTTGGTTTCCTCTTCGAGGTTGTCCGGGTCGTTGGTGAAGCGATCCCCTGGTGATTCATAATCGCCATAGAAACCACGCACGGTGGCGCCGAGGTTGACGGTGGCGGAGACCTGCTGATCCAGGCGCCCTACCACGGTCATGCTTTGAAAGGCGTTGTGCTCGCGCTCGTTGTCGGTCGTGCCCCCGGAGATGGAGAACGAATAGCTCGTGGCATCGCGCCGACCTTGGGCGTCGAGTGTGCCTTGGACTGTGCCGAAGGAACCGGCCTCGAGGAATAGGCGACCGGACGGTTCGCCCGCGCCGGGCGGAGCCGCGATGGCGATCACGCCGCCCATCGCTTCGCCACCGTAGAGGGTGCTTTGCGGGCCGTGGGAGACTTCCAGGCTATCACAGCTGCTCACGCAGGCGCCGCCGAGGAAATTGAAGTAGTCCGAGTTGGAGTCATTGAGCCGCACGCCGTCCACGAGGAACAACGTTTGGTTGGAGTTGGCCCCGCGCATAAAGACCGAGGTGGTCGCGCCCTGAGCTCCGGAAGCGAAGTTGGGCACGCCGGGAATGGTGTCGAGGGCTCCGGAAAGCGTATTCACCTGCCGGCGCTGCAAATCGGCCGCCGAGATCGTGCTGACGGCGGTGCCGAGTTGAGCCACCGGAGTCGGCGTGCGGGTGGCGGTGGTGACGACACGATCCATGACCGTGACGGAAGTTTGAGCCAAGGAGGCGGAGGCCAGGGATAGTCCCGTAGCCACGATAAGAGAGGCCCGAAGCAAACTTCGGAACCGGTAGGAGGGGGTGTTTGAATTCATTAACACGAACAACTGTCTTGATGTAAGAGCAGTTGAACCCGGACCTGGGGTCCGACTTCGGTGCTGCTCCCACGCTTCATTTTTGCGATGAAGATTTCACGAAGGCCGTGCGCAAAAGAATCGCGGCCAACGCGTGAGCTATCCCGGGGCAGATGTTCGGACTTACACACTCCTCGGGCGTCGCTTCGCTTCGCAAATCACAAGGACCACGTGCCCAAGTAACCAGAGGCCATGGCTGGCATGTCTTGATACTTGATACCTGATACTTGCTACTTCGCGCAAAGCGCGCCCTGCCTCCACTCCACCTTCACCCCGGCGAACCGAGATTGGTTTTGCTCCGACCCCGCGTGAACGGGACCGAATGGAGCTTTGGACTGGTGTGTTACCGCAGCGCAACTGTGGCCGATTTTCACGGCCTTTCCTGCTGGGCGGGACAAATTCAATGAACGAGAACACCCTCAGCCCGCGCCAACCCATTAATCAATCGCTGAGTTACTGCATTAATTGGCGCAGGATGAGCAGAAATTGAGCGCGCTGTCCGAGAATCCGCCCGGGTCTGAATTAATTACATATCATCATATCGATATATTTTGATATGTTTCTTGCCTATAGGGGTCACAGACGTGAATATTCAGCCAATCATGGCCGTTGCACAGACCGATTCAGATTCATTTACCGACCTCGAAGCCCTCTTCGACAGCCGCATCGCCGTGCTGGATGGAGCCATGGGTTCGGTGCTGCAGGGTTACGGACTAGAAGAAGTCGATTTCCGGGGGGAGCGTTTCGCGGACCACGCCTCGGATCTGAAGGGAAACAACGATCTCCTCTGCCTGACTCGGCCGGACATCATCGAAGAGGTCCACGGCCGCTACTTCGCCGCCGGAGCGGACATTGTCGAAACCAACACTTTCAGCAGCACGACCATTGGTCAGGCGGACTACGCTCTCGAGTCGATTGTGACCGACCTTAATACCGCCGCGGTCGCCTGCGCCCGCCGAGCCGCCGATGCCGCCGAGAAGGCCACCCCGGGCCGGCGTTGTTTTGTGGCCGGAGCCATTGGTCCACTGAACCGCACCCTTTCCATGTCGCCTGACGTCAACCGTCCCGAATATCGGGCGGTCAACTGGGCCGAGGTGGTCACCGCCTACACCGAACAAGTCCGCGCGCTCGTCGCCGCCGGGGCCGATGCCCTCCTCGTCGAAACGATCTTCGACACGCTCAACTCGAAGGCCGCCCTCTTCGCCATCGATGCGGTCTTCGAGGAAACCGGCACGCGACTGCCGATAATGATCAGTGTCACGATCACTGACGCATCCGGTCGCACCCTCTCCGGGCAAACGATCAACGCGTTCTATCACTCCATCCGTCACGCGAAGCCGTTCAGCGTCGGAATCAACTGCGCGTTGGGCGCGCAGGAAATGCGCCCCTACCTGGAGGAGCTCTCCAGCATCGCCGAGTGCTACGTCTCCTGCTACCCCAACGCCGGTCTGCCAAACGCCTTCGGCGGTTACGACGAAACCCCGGAGCACATGGCCCACGACCTCAGGGACTTTGCCAACGCCGGATTCGCGAATCTCGTGGGCGGATGTTGTGGCTCCACTCCCGACCACATTGGGGCCATCGCTGCGGCCACCAAAAACTT
>CAKZMS010000165.1 GCA_937128785.1 uncultured Opitutaceae bacterium
TGCGCAGAATAACTCGGGCAATGGTGAGGCGTGGTTCTTCACCCTGCGAGAGGCGCACCCCCCGCTCGCCGATCTGGGTCTCCATGCCATCGGGCAGGTTGTTCACAAACTCCCATGCGGCCGCGGCTTTGAGCGCCGCTTCGATGTCCGTGTCCTCCGCGGCGGGCCGCGCCAGGCGCAGGTTGTCCGCCACCGTGCCGTTAAACAGAAACGGTTCCTGCGCGACCAAGCCGATGTTCTGTCGCAAATCCGTGAGGCCGAGCTCGCGCACATCCACGCCATCAATGGTCACGCCACCGGACCCGACGTCGTAGTAACGTAGCATCAGGTTCGCCAAGGTGGTCTTGCCGGCACCGGTATGCCCGACCAACGCCGTCACTTTTCCAGCCGGCAGTTCCAAGGAGAACCCATCCATGATGGGAGGCCGTTCCGGGTAACCATAACCGACATCTGTGAACCGAACTTCTGGCACGCCGCCGGGAAATGACTGCGGATTTTCCGGCGGTTCGATCTCCAGCGGATGGTCGAGTAGTTCGAACACCCGGTCGCTCGAGGCGCGCGCGGCCGCCAGCATTTGGTTGAGCTGGTTGAGCCTACTCACGGGTTCATACACGAGTGCCGCGTAGGCGAAGAAACTGACAAAATCTCCGAATGTGAACGTGCCGCCGGTGGCTTGGCTTTCCATCAAGAGCGCGCCGCCGACACCCACCACCGCCACCGCACCGAGGCTGCTCAGAAAGTTCGTGCCCGGACCATGCAGCGACCAGCGATACATCGCCTTGAGCGTCGTGTCCTGGACCTTGCGGGCCGAGTCAGCAAACCGTCCCCGCTCCCGATCGCCCAGCGCGAAGGAGCTGATCAGCCGGTGACCCGATATGTTCTCCATCAGCAGGCCGTTAAGTGCCCCAGCCGCATCGCGCGCATTGCGCCACAGCTTGCGGCTCGCACGGAAATGCAATCGCCCGAGGTAGATCACGAATGGCAAGGGCGCCAACACCATGGCCGCAAGCAACGGCTGTTGGACGAAGAGGATCGTGCTGATCCCGACCAGCGTGAGCAAGCTCACCGTCCCCTGCTCCGTGCCGTCAAGGAGGGCGCGTTCGACGTTCTGCACGTCTTCGATCACCCGCGATGCGATCTCGCCGGTCTGGCGTTTGTCGTAGTAACCCACCGGCAAATCGAGGAGACGCGAGTGCAGGTCACCCCGCAGGTCGATGAGCACCTTTTGCTCCAGATTGTTATTCACGCGAATGCGCAGCGAGTTGAAGGCATCGCGCAGGAAGTAGCACCCGGTCAGGGCAGCGACGCCCCAGAGGAGCAGGTCCTTGCGGCCCTCGCCGATGACATCATCGACGATCCACTTGATGACCTGGGGAATGGAAACGAGGAACATCGTGCTGCCTACGGCCAGCGCGATGGTCAGGATGAAGAGGCCCTTGTAGCGGAACAGGTAACGGGCGACCCGCCGAAACGGATTCTCCGCCGGAGCCGCCTGCTCGCCCCCCTCCGCTTTTGCCGCGGCTGCCCGCAATCCTTGTCCACCATATCGAATCATTGCCTACAGCGGGAACAGAATGGGCCGACAGTGCAACCCCACCTACTCTTCCGGCGTGAAGAGCTCCTCGATCGGCTTCCCAAAAACTTCGGCGATCTTAAACGCCAGCGGCAGACTGGGATCATATTTACTGGTCTCGATGGCGTTCACCGTTTGACGGGAAACCCCCAAACGCGTGGCCAACTCGTTCTGGGACCAAGACGACTCAGCCCTTAACTCGCGCAGTCGATTTTTCACCGGTAACGAGCAGTGGCTTGGGCAACGCCGAGACACCAAAAGAAAAAGACACTCATATAGGCCCCTCCCAGTTCCAGACCATTGGGATAGTTCTGGAATCCGATGCCATTGGCGTTGAGCACATTCATGAAGGCGCTGACGACCACCGTGCCACCCAAAGCGAACGCCCAAGCCTCCAGCTGGATCCGACGCTGGAGCTCATCGAGCGATTTGAAGGTGCCCCACAAAACGCAGAGATAGACCAACCCCGGCAACAACGGGAGCAAGGTCACCCCCACCCGGACCTTGGGATCCCAGCCTTGGTTTTCCCGCACTAAATAAAGGGTGATGAGATAGGCGACCGTCGTGATGAACAACCAGAAGTTGTTTTTCATGGCTCGCTTGAAGTTGGCGACCCGCGTTTCCCGCGGCTCCAAACAGGATTCGTTTTCAATTTGCATGAGACGTGATGTAAAGCTATCTTTACATATGTCAAGGGTGCTTTACACAATTTTATCCTGACGTCTGCTGCCAATGCAGGATATAAGGGTGAGGTGTTTGGAAGATCCAAAACGGCACTGCCTGTCATGGCAGCGCTCATCGCGACCTCGACTGGGACCAGCTGCAGTCATGTTGAACCGACCTCGCTCCACGATCTTTGTGCTAGCCACAATGTGTTGGAACCCGATGCGAGAGTGGTAAGGTTTCTGAACTACGAGGGGTTATGGCTTCCGACCAAACAAGAAATTTGGGCGATGGAGCGAAAGATCCAACGCTACTTCATCAAGCCAAGTCTCACGCTAGGCAACGCCTCCTACTCAAAAGAGCCGCCGGTGCGGCCTTCTGGGTATACCCTCGCAGACTATTTCGTAAGCTACGAGGCCTACCGAGAAAACGGGCGAAATTTCATCAAAGCCGAAGGCTACATTCAAACCGCTGGCTCCGCCAAAGCGTGGCTCGAGAGCAAAGCTCGAAGAAACCGCTCTAATGAGGAGAAAACGGAGTCGTCTAACGAAGCGACGGTGGTTCCCCTGAGGCCGTTTGGCGGCGGAACTTCGACCTTCGACGCGCTCTATGACGCTGACAACCGCAAGCTGCTGAAATTCAGCTACGGCGCACCTCTCTAG
>CAKZMS010000166.1 GCA_937128785.1 uncultured Opitutaceae bacterium
GGGGACAAACCGTCCGTCGATGCTTTGGTGGCGCAGGTCGGAGAAGCCCTCGTGTTGAAACCCCGTTGTGGCGGCAGCAGTGTGGGTCTTTCCATTTGCGCAACCCGCGATGAAGTCACCGCTGCCTGGCCGGCGATTTCTGCGGGAGACTCGTTGGCCGAAGAGCGGATTGTGGGCCGGGAGGTTACGGTCGGGGTGTTGGGTGATCGGGCTTTGCCGGTGGTCGAGATCGTTCCGCAATCGGGGACGTTTGATTACGCGGCCAAATACACCAAGGGGCTCACCGAGTATCTGGCCCCCGCGCCCTTGCCGGAAGCAGTGGCGGAATCGCTGCAGGCTGACGCGCTCAAAATCTATCAATCGTGCGGGTGCCGGGACTTTGCGCGTATTGATTTTATGATTACGGCCGATTTCGACCGCTTTTTGCTCGAAATCAACACGCTGCCCGGCATGAAAGAGACCAGCCTTTTACCAATGGGAGCACACTGCGTGGGAATGGACTTCACCGCTCTGGTCGCCGAGATGATCGCGCCGGCCCGGCAGCGCTGGCTTCGACGCCAAGGGAAAGGAGCTTCGCCATGAGCCAGAATGGTAATCGTCAGCCCCCGAAGGCCCGCAGTTGGCGGGATATTCCGCAGGAAATCGAACCGCGGCGAATGTCGCGGGTCGGCCGCCGTCGCCTGAATTTCGCGCTGGGTAAAACCGTCCTCATGATCGTCGCTCTCGCGGCAGTGGGGTGGGGTGGCTTCGAGATCTGGCAAACTCTTCAGCAGGATCCCCAACGACTGACGTCGGTCAATGAGAGCCGCCCGGTGGAGGTGGTCGATCTTCAGACCAACGGGGTATTGGATGATGCGTGGTTGGCGGAGACATTGGACCTCGCCCCATCGGCGGGTTTGATGGAATTGGATCTCTATGAGTTGCGCTCCCGGTTGACGGCCACCGGTCAGGTGCGCACCGCGGTCCTGGTGCGGGAGTTTCCCGCGACTCTAAAAGTCACCCTGGAGGAGCGTTCCCCCGTGGTTCGTTTGAAGGCCAAGCTGAATGCGCCGGAGCCGCGCACATTCTTTGTCGCGCAGGATGGCACCGTTTATCAAGGCCATGGCTACGAAACCAAACTGGTTCGGAGCCTGCCGTGGTTGGGGGGAGTGCGCTTGCGTCGAGAAGCCGAGGGGTTTGTGCCGCTTGCCGGCATCCCGCAACTGGCGGACGTGCTGGCCACGGCCCGGGGCACGATCCCCGAGGAATTTGCCAACTGGCGGGTCGTATCGTTGGAACGCCTCTCGGCGGACGGACAGATTCTGGTCCAGTCGAGTAAGGTGCCGGAAATTATTTTTGGGGTGAGAGAGGATTTCTATTCCCAGATCGCCCGCCTCGACCTGATTCTGGAAGAGACCAGTCGCCGCACGACTGCGCCGCTGCGTTCCATTGATTTATCTGTCGGTGCCTCCCAGGTGCCCGTCGCGCTCAGCCAACCTTCTCCTGCCTTTCCTTCGAACTAGTTAATCGTCCTCCGTGAGATCCAAAGCCCGCTTCATTGGTGCCGTTGAAATCGGCACCGCCAAAGTTGCCGTATTGATCGGCGAAATGGTGCGCGACGGCAGCGTGAATCTCATTGGCTTCGGGGAATGTCAGTCCCACGGCGTGATCAAGGGACTGGTGACAGATTTCAAGGCAGCCAGCGATGCGACGCACAGTGCATTATTGGCCGCCGAACAAAGTGCCGGCGTTAAGATCGACGAAGTCTACCTCGCCCAAACCGGCGGGCACCTCGAGGGATTCTACAATCAAGCTTCCGCGAGTGTCAGCGCGGCCGACAACAAGGTCAGCGAGGTTGATATCGAGACGGTCTGTCGCCTGGCCAAAGCCAAGTCGCTGCCGGAAGGGCGCACGGTGGTGCACCACATTCGGCGTCCGTTCCAATTGGATGGCAAAATGGTCGGTCCCAATCCCGATCACCTCCATGGCGAACGGCTCGAAGTCGGCTATTGGACCGTCCATGGCCTGGAATCGGTCATCGCCAACAGCATCCATGTGGTGCGGGGCTTCAACGTGATCGTGGGCGACATGATTCTATCGAGCCTGGCCTCGGGTACGATGATGACCACCCCGCAGGACCGCCAACATGGTGCCCTGGTGATTGATATCGGTGCCGGCACCACGGATTTTGCTTTTTATCAGGACGGAGCCCCCCACTTGACCGGCGTGGTCCCGGTGGGAGGAGCCCATTTGACCAATGATCTTACCCTGGGTTTACGGGTGACGGAAGGACAGGCCGAGAAACTGAAGATTCGTCATGGCCGGGCCCTGGTGCATACCCGCGACAAGAGCGACAAGGTCTGGCTCAATGGTGACTTCGCGATTGGCGATCGTCAGTTTCCCCGCCAGGCCATTGAGCTGATCACGGAGGCACGCATCCGGGAACTGTTCGAAGTGGTCAAAAAGAAGTTGGGTCCCGATTTCGGACCGGAAGCCTGCGCCGCGGGCGTTTTCCTCACCGGCGGAACTTCCAAGCTGCCGGCCATTGCGGACGCGGCCAGCAAGGTTTTTGGCATCCCCACTCAGCTGGGCGAAATGCCGCCGGGCATGGATGAAAAACTG
>CAKZMS010000167.1 GCA_937128785.1 uncultured Opitutaceae bacterium
GTATGCCATGGTCGTCGACCGCGCCGAGGAATGGAGCGTGGATACCTCCCGGATTGGCATGATGGGGTTCTCCGCTGGAGCCGGGCTGACCATGCACTGCACCTTGAATTCCGAGGTCATGGACCTCGCCTTCATCGCCCCGATCTACGGAGGCATGGGAGCGGTTGAGGTTCCGGAGGATGCTCCGCCCATGTTCGTCGCCATTGCTGCCGACGACTTTCTCTTCAACGGCGATTTTGACCTCATCAAGTCATGGTATGACGCCGACATACCAGTGGAATTTCACCTCTACCAGGACGGCGGACATGGTTTCGGCATGGGTTATCCGGGTCACCCCACCTACTGGTGGTTTGAGGTCTTCACCCACTGGATGGACACCAATGGATTTCTGGCCGCCCAGCCTGAATCCTGAGCATTCCCTCCCGTCGTCTCCTCCCTCGCCCCGCCTGTCCATGAACCATTCTGCCCGGCACCTGTTCTCCCTGACCGCCGGGCTGCTGCTCATGGTCGTCAATCCGGCGAGGGCGGAGTCCCAACCTGACCCCGACTTCCACATCTACCTGTGCCTGGGGCAATCCAATATGGAAGGGTTCCCCGGTATACCCAACCAAGACCGTTCGTTTCAAGATGACCGGTTCCTGACCCTGGCGGCGGTCGACTTTCCGGAGCTCGGCCGTGAGCGGGGTCATTGGTATCCAGCCGTCCCGCCCCTTTGTCGGCCAAACTCCGGGGTGAGTCCGGCGGACTTCTTTGGCCGGACCCTGATCCAACAACTGCCGCCGGAGACCACGGTCGGGGTGGTTTCGGTGGCGGTGGCGGGAGCGAAGATCGAGGTGTTTGATTCCGCTAACGTGGCCGCCTACGCCGCGACATCGCCGGAATGGCTGCAGGGTTTCATCCGTGCTTATGACGGCGATCCCTATGCCCGACTCGTGGCAATGGCCCGCGTGGCGCAACAAGATGGCGTGATCAAGGGCATCCTCCTGCATCAAGGAGAGTCGAACACGGGCGATCCAACTTGGCCGGCACAGGTCAATGCCCTCTACGAGCGGCTACTCGACGATCTGGCCTTGGCCGCCGAGGGGGTGCCGCTGCTGGTCGGGGAACTCGTCCACGCCGACCAGAATGGCGCTTGCGCGAGCATGAACGAAATCATCGCGACCCTGCCGGAGTTGATTCCCACTGCCCACGTCGTGTCGTCGGCCGGTGCGCCGTGCCACCCCGACCGGCTCCACTTCACCCCTGAAGGATACCGCCTGCTCGGTCAGCGTTACGCGGAAACGTTGCTCGCCATCCCTCCGCCGAAAAGCGGGCGCTAATCAGAGTAACCCCTCAACCGGATGCGTTTTGGGGTAAACCAAACGGACGACGAAAACGTCTACTCCGCGAACAACCCCAGGTCGATCGCTTCGCCTAGGGCGCGGAGGCCGGTTTGGTTGAGGTGCAGGTGGTCGCCGGTATCGTAGGCAGGGAGCAGCTTGAGCGGGTTGGCGGGATCCCGGGCGACTTGATCGAAGTCGATCACGGCGTCGAACCGGCCGCTGTGGCGGATCCAGTCGTTCACGATCACGCGCTTAGTCTCGCCAACTTCACTCCAGTAAAAACACTCGGCGTAGGGCATGATCGTGGCACCGTAAATCTTCAGGCCATGATCGTGGACCCGGGTGATCACCTGGTCATAGGCCGCCATGATTTCCTCGGCCGAGCTCCGGCCGCCGCCGAGGTCGTTGATGCCTTCGAGTAACACCACCCACTTCACGCCCGGCTGCGCTAGGACGTCGTGATCAAGTCGGGCCAACAGGGTTGGACCAAGACCGCCCCGCACCACCGCGTTGCCGCCAATGCCTTGATTAAGCACGGCAACGTGGGCCGTGGCCGGATCGGCCCGCAGGCGCTCGGACAACACGTCCGGCCAGCGGTCGTTACCGTTGGTGGTGGAACCGCGACCGTCGGTGATCGAGTCGCCCAATACGGCAATCGCTGCAGCGTCCGGTTCGTCGGTCAACACGTCGATGCCGGATAGGTAATACCAACGGTCCACCGGCGTCCCGGCCGACAGGTCCGGCGCGTCCACCGGTGAGCCGTCGTAAATAAAATACGAGGTCGTGCGGGACCCGGGATGGCCCGTGATGCCGTCCGGGTTGGCGGGCGTTTGGATCGTGATCGCCAAGTGTGACATAGGTTCCAAGGGAGCTTCGACCACATCCGAGATCCACCACGCGCCCGGTTGGAGGGTGATGGATTCACTGCCACCAAAGGTAAGGGAATGCGACGTGCCCGGTTTGATTCTACCACCACCATCCGCCTGCGCGACGGCCGCAGCGTCCAAGGTGATGGGGCCATCGCCGTATTGATTTGAGAACCGCACCCGGAAAGCGTCGCCACCAATCGAGGTCAACATGTGTTGGCGCACCGTCGCGTTCTCAAACTGCGGCGCGGGTGGCTCGTTGCGGTCTTCGGTCAACTGGGGAGCCGTGGCCCACGTCGCGATCCAACGATCATTTGTCGGGGTCGAGAGGTAGTGATCCGCCCACTCGAGAAACACCGGCCAATTGGGCAGCGTGGTGTGGCCGCCTTCGTGTTGGCGCCAGGCGAGTTCACCCGTCACCAGTGCCGGGCCCGTGCCGGGATAGTCGTCCGTGCCGAGGCCACGTTTATCCAAAAGTTCATAGACCGGACCCGCCATCGCCGTGGCCTTGAACGTGCCCCGTTGATCGATCCACTGGCCTTCCACGTCGGGGCTGCCGACGCTGATGAAGGCCGGGCGCGGAGCGAATAGAGCCACCAACTGATGGGCATCCACCGGGAGGTCATCCGGGGTCAACGTGCTGCCGTATTTGAGGTAGTTGCCCGCCATCCAATGGTAAGCGTAGGTGCCGGTAAGGTTTTCCACCCGTTCGCCAAAATCGCGCCGGTGCAACGCCAGACCACCCTTGCCGGAAGAGCCGATGAACCCGATGGCAAACCGCGGCTCAAAGGCCATCGCCACCGCCGCAGCCTTACCGTAGCGCGAAAGACCTTCGATGGCGGCCTGAGACGCATCCACCGCCGGGTTGGTTTCGAAATAATCGAGGGCCCGACTCGCGCCCCAAGCCCAGGCGCGTAACGCACCCCACTGGTCGGGCGAGCGGGGTTGGCCTGCGTTGGTCAAACCGATGATCCCGGAAGTCAGCCCTTCGCCGTTGTCGGCTTGGAATGAAGTCGGGACGAGTGTCGCCACCGCCCAACCGTGCTGGAGCACCTGCTCCTCCCACGATGGTCCCGGTGGCCGGGGGAACATCGCCAGAATTTCCGGCGGCCAGCCAAAGTGCAGCATGACCGGCACAGGACCCGCCGCATCTGCAGGCACGGAAAGGGAAAGGTCGAGCGTGACCTCCAAAAACGGGTAGCCGGAATTGTCGACCCGCCCGGCCAATTGCTTGGTGATGACGGATACTCCACCCTTCGTTTCGGCGACCTCCGATTCCACAACCCACTCCACGCCGGGAACGTTGTCGGGAACATGGCCGTAAACCTCGTTGGTGAAACGAGCGAGCAACTCGGTCCGACGACGCGACCAATCGGCTGGGCCGGCGACGGGGGTGCCGTTGTCGAAAATCAGTGCGTCAGGATAGATTGGATACGGTTCCGCCTTCGCCTCGTCGTAGTTGGGCGCGGACGCCGGATCCTCGGAGTTCGGATTGGCCCCGGAGCGCATGGTGGTGATCCCCAACGCGTCCCTCAGCAATGCGTGGTCGGCATTGCGGTCGAGTTTGACCGGTGGGGTCAGGCCTTCCCGCAGGGCCGCCAACCAGACCTCCATCCGCTCGTTATACGGATCCTGCGAACCCACGACATTCTGGTGGCCCGAATCGGGCAAAATCACCATTTCGTGGTAGGGCTCAAGTTGGTTCGCCGCGGCAAAGATTCCCGCCGGCGGACAGGTCATGTCCTTTAAGCCATTGCCGATCAGCATGGGGGCCCGGATTCGCCGGGCAAAGTTGACGATGTCGTAGTAACCGCCGACCTGGGCAATGACCGCCAGATCCTTGTCTCCCTCTCCGTTCCACCAATACGGAAACCCGACCGCGCGACCGGCTTCTCGGCCGTTGAAGTCGGCTCCGGCCGGCACCAACGCCAGCGCCGCGGTGACATCCGGGTGCAGTCCGGCCGTCACAAAAGTCTGTTGCCCGCCCTGGCTGGTGCCCGTGACCACCAGCACTTCTCCATTCCAATCGGCCCGCGACTTCAAGTATTCAACCGCGCGGTAGCACGACAGATACATGCGCAGGAAGTAACTGGTCTCCCGGTCGTTGTTACCCTGACGAAAGTAGTTGTCGAGCGGCCCGTCCCGCTGCTCCGCGTAGAACGCGTCATCCTCGTCGATGGGCAGATCGTGCGGCAGGATATTCAACGCCAGCCAGCCTTGCTTCGCCCGATCGGTCACCCACTCCGTTTCCAAACCATACACCCCCGCCCACTGCACCCGCAGCAAAGCTGGGAAACGGTCGCCCTCGGTCGGGCGGGCAATCTGGCCGTTGATCGAAGTCCCGCGAATGTTGTCCATAGCAACCAAGGCATAATCGACTCCGACTACCCCCGTATCCTTGGCCATGAGCCGCGGATCCATCGGCACCGCCTCAAGTTCCGCAATCTTTTCGGCCCAGAACGCGTCAAAGTCCGCCGGTTCGTCTTTCACCGCCTCGATTTTTTCCGGCTCCACCACCAAGCCGCCCCGGTCGGTTTGGACCTCATCGTTCTCGTCCGACCACAACACTTCCACCAACAGCGTGCCCGGCTTGCCGACCTTGATCTTCAGCGTCGCCGCTCCGGCGTCGAACCCAAGTTCCCCCTCGTCGGTTTCGACCAAACCGTTCTCCTTGAGCAAGTAGTTCGCGGACGTCGGTCTGGAGTCTTCGCCGGACCACGTGATCGTCCAGGTCATCTCTTCACCTTGACGATACACATGAGATTCCCGGTCGGGCTGAATATCGAAACGCGCCGACACCAAGAGCGGCACGGCACCGGCAATGACCAGTGCGCGAACAAGCGAAGCAAATGTCTTCATGAAAATCCTCCTTATCGCGTGCGGGCCATCGGACCTAGCAATACGCCGATGAAATCATAGCTCGTTTCCACGCTGAGATTGCGGGCGTCCTGGATGCCGCCGACCTGCGTCCACGTGGTCCCGCCATCGCGGGAGAATTCAAAGATGTAGTCCACGTCATGTCCGGTAAGCCGCAACGTAACGGGGTCACCGGGGGCCGCATCAATCGAGGCTTCGGTCACTTGGGCATCCTCCGCCGCTCCTTGTTGTTTCTCGAGGAAAACCCGGTAGCCGCTGTCAGCCCGTTCAACCCCGAGGACGTAATGATGCGTTTCATTGTGATAAGCGACCAAACCGGCCTCCACTCCGGGGGTGCTTGGCAATTCCATATCGATCGCCACTTCAAAGCGGTTGTGCTGCAACCGCCGCCCGATGAACGAGGGGTTGTGGCGGCCGCGCAACGAATCCGATCGAGGCGTGATGGTGAGGCCTTCGCCGGTGGTCCACCACTGCTCCTGCGGAGCCCGCAGGAAGAGCCAGGGATCGCCCAACTCGTCTCGATCAAAATCATCCTGCCACGAGAAATTGCCGGTGAGGGGAACCTCGGCTCCGGCTTCGAACCCGATGCCATTGGGGCCGCGATGCACAAACGGCACCGGCTTGCCGGGAGGGAGGATCAGGGGCCAGTCATCCTTCCACGTGACCGGCAGGAGGAACGTCTGCCGCCCCGTGTTGTAGTGACCATCCTCATACGGTGTGCAGGCCAGAAACACGGACCACCAGTTGCCATCGGGGCCGATCTCAAAATCCGCGTGACCGGTGCAGGTGACCGGATGCGGGCGGTCCGGGTCGAGGTTGCGCTGGGTCAGGGTCGGGTGATCCGTGAACGGCACGTAGGGCCCGTCGGGTTGCTTGCTGCGAAAGATCACCTGCGAGTGATTCACGCTCGTGCCACCCTCGGCACAGTTGAGGTAATACCAATCACCCCGGCGATAAATGTGCGGACCTTCGATCCACACCGGCTGGGTGCTGAGATCCACGCCGCCGTTCACAATGATCTTGCGCGGTCCGATCAGCTCGCGGGCCGCGATGTTCCACTCC
>CAKZMS010000168.1 GCA_937128785.1 uncultured Opitutaceae bacterium
ACTTTGAACTGGCAAATTTCGCGGCCGAAAGAAGACAGGCCACCGCCGCCGGAGCCCTTGAAATCGAAGCCGCCGAAGCCCGGGACTACAGTGATCGGGTGAACGCCGCTTCAGAGGCACGCCAGGCCGTCATTCTGAGGCCGGGCGACACGGTGGAAAGCGCCACCTCGGATTCGGTGGATGCATGGGAGAATGCGCAAAACTTCAAAGCAACCGCTGCTCGGTTCTCGGGAACCGCTCAAGCCGCTGACAACATTTTCTTCGAGTATACCCTCGTGCCCAATCAACGGCTTGAAAACGTTTCAGCCGCGGTTGTTTTGCGGCACAATCTCGTCGATAGCCACGGCAAGCCCACGGGCAACCAATCGATCAAACTCAGTCTGGAGAAGATCGGCGATTTGGCGGCCGGGGAGCCCAATGCGGTGAATTTCACCCTGTCGTTCAACGAGCAGTTTATGTCCGGGATGCGGGTCCAAGTGTACCTGTTCGACGGCGATATGAATCCCATGGCATCAAATCTCGCCGGCCAGATTCGGGAACTACCAGCCAGTCAGTTGTGACCCCGGAAAATCAGGATACTTAAGTTCCGATAAAGCCGTTCCTCAGGCTCGACTTGAAGACTACTGAAAGAAATCGGTAAGGTTGATCTGGACGACTCCCGTAACGGGCGCGCCATCTTTCAGCGCCGGGTAAAACACCATGTCATAAACCACCGCTGTCACCAGCGAAGGCGCCATCCCCGGATCACCTATGCCGATAACTTGACCGGTCTGGTCGACTTCGACTTCGAAGGAATAATCAAACTCCTCCGGGTCACCCGCGGCAAACAATGGCTCGGGGGCAAGATCCCACACCGGAATCGGGGGAGCCTCGCCCCACCGGTTTTCACTGAGGTAGGCCTGAGTCAGATACATCAGCGCCTGATCGCGGGTCAGGGAAATCTGCTTCTCCGAAAGGTTACTCACCAATTCGCGACCATTGCGAAAGACGTGCATGTCGATGTTGGTAACCAGGGCGTCTGACGGAAATCCCTGACTCATGACGCTGACGCGGCGTGGTTCGGGTCCCAGATTGCCGACCCGGCTGAAGACGAGCGTCTGGGCGTCGATTTCATCGTCAGTGGAATAAGTGATCAATCCCACGAGGTATGCGTTGGTGATCGGCATGGGTGAACTGATCAGCGTGGTCACCTCGAGCATGTCCTTGGCGGGATCCGCTCCGTATTTGATACTGTCTTCATACCGCTCGGAGTCGGTCAGCATCGCCATTTCCTCCAGATCATTGAAGACGTTTACATAGTCTTCGGGCGGGGGGGAATCGTCGGGATTGACGGGGATGGCATCACTGACGTCCGGACCGGTCGAGGGCGGGCCGAGCCCGGGAGCCGTCTGCGTGACGGCAATGCCTTCCGCCGCCATACTTTCCCGCCGCATCGCCGCCATCTGCCGTTCGCCCTGCTGGGCGACGTAATCCTGCAAAGCATGTTGATTGCGCATGGCTTCAATCCGCGCCTGCGCGTTCGACGAGCGCTGTTCAAATTCCGTTTCGGTGATCTGAATGACGTTTTTCCCGAGCTTCGTCTGATAACTAAACCGGATATCGGGCAGGTTCCCGAGTTTGTCCGCGCGGTCGCCATAACGGACGAGTTTATTACGATAGTCGTGCACTTCCTCGAATTCGTCCCCGAGGGGGACCTGCACGTCCATGCCGACATAAAGACGGTAGGCTTCTGGCTGGGTGGGCTGAGTGGGAATGGGAATCGGCTCCTGCGCTGTCGCCACCGCCAAAGTGGTCGTGATCAGCAAAAGCCCGGAACGCGAGGCCGTGGTCTTCATTCGAAATGGGGGCGGGAATATCAGATGGCGGTGACGGCGTCGTCGCAGAGTTAACCTCACCTAGGCGAGCCGGAGGCTAGGTGAGAAGAGCCTCTACACAACCAAAACCGGCCGGGAGAGTGCGGAGTCGATGGCGCTGCACCGTCCGGGCGATCACTACCTCTCGATAGGTCGTCCGCCACCTTAGTAGCTTGCCCGACCGCAGGCGCGAATCACACTCTCCCAAACCCGCGTCCTTCAGCGGACCAGCTCCCTCCTTCCCTCCCCCTACCATGTCCCATCCAACCCAGCGCATCATCGGTCTCGATGTGCTGAGGTGTGCCGCGATCTTCGGCGTGCTGGGGGCTCACGGACTCGTGTTTCTCTATCCGCATGTCGGACCCATCGAAATCGGGTCGTGGACCTTCCTCATCGGCTACCTCGGGCATCTGGGATACTACGGCGTGGAGCTGTTTTTTGTGCTCAGCGGTTTCCTGATCGGCCGGATCCTCTGGCGCGTCGGCGACGACCTCCAACGGCCCTGGGAACTCTGGCGATTCTGGACCCGTCGATGGTTCCGCACGCTGCCCGCTTATTTTCTATTCCTGCTGATCAATTTG
>CAKZMS010000169.1 GCA_937128785.1 uncultured Opitutaceae bacterium
GCCCGCGTTTTCCAAAGCGAAGCCACGCTGCGCAAGAATGAACAGCTGACCACCCTCGGCCTGCTCGCCGCCGAAATTGCCCACGAAATCCGCAACCCGCTCACGGTGCTCAAACTCCTTTTTGGCACCCTCAAACTCGACTACCCCGAGGGCGATCCTCGTGCCACCGACGCCCGCGTCATCACGGAAAAACTCAATCAGCTCGAGGGCATCGTTTCCCGCGTGCTGAACTTCGCCAAGGCTCCCTCCAACCTGCACTCCCGGTGGAATGTGGTCGATATCGTCGACGATACCCTGCTGCTCATCCGCCTCAAGCTCGCCCAGAGCCAGATCGCCCTCACCTTTGATCGGCCCACCACCCCGTTGATCGTGGAAGGCCACAAGGGTCAGCTGCAGCAGGTCATGCTGAATCTCTTGATCAACGCGACCCAAGTCATGTCCGCCGGCGGCTCGATCCAACTCAGCCTGACCACCGAAGCCCAACCGGACGGCGGCACCTTCGTCAGTATCAACGTTACGGATACCGGCCCCGGCATTCCCGAGGCGATGCGGGAACAGATCTTCGACTCGTTTCTTTCGGGCCGGCCCGACGGCACCGGACTCGGGCTGTCCATCGCCAAACGCATCCTCGCCAGCCATCATGGTGACATCGTGCTTCGGTCCACCGGCCCGGAGGGCACCACCATGAGCATTCTGCTCCCTCTCGCCATTTCCTCATGAGCTCATCCTCCCGACCTCCTTCCGGCGACCGCGGCCGCCAACTGATTCTCCTGAAACTCACCGTCGCGGTGCTACTGGCCGTCGCCTTTCTGATCCTGATCGTGCCCGGCGGCATCCCCAAGCCGCTGCGCATTGCGGTGGCGCTGATCGACGTCATCGCCGCCGGCGCCATCTGGCTGCTGGGCAAACAACGGCTGGGGAACTAAAGTTCTCTCCAGCTGGAATCCCCCCACCGATGTTATTGAGCGTTATGGATCTGCTCCCCTCCGCCAAACTGTTAAGGTGCATGTTCTGGGTCGGAGGCCTGGCTCTTTTGGGACCCACGGCTGCAGATGCCCAACCTGATCCGCATCCGGCAGCCGAACGGGCCTTGAGCAAACTGGTGCTGGAAAAGGACTATGCCGGCGGACTCAGCTTCGACTCCCGCGACATCGTTACCCTGGCCACCAACGACCGGGTCCCGGGATTGAACGGATTGATGTTTGTCCGGTGGAAGGGCGAAGACGTCGGGACCGAGATCACGGTCTCGATCCAAT
Source organism: uncultured Opitutaceae bacterium (assembly GCA_937128785.1). Taxonomy (GTDB): domain Bacteria; phylum Verrucomicrobiota; class Verrucomicrobiia; order Opitutales; family Opitutaceae; genus Actomonas. Next base: position 1,257 of record CAKZMS010000169.1, read on the forward strand.
GGTTCGAACGACTGGAAGACTTGCGGAGTTTCTACACCACCAGCCCGCAAAGCCAAAATTTCACCCTCGGTGATTTTGCCGGCACCAAGATCTGGCAAATTGGCGGATACGGCTACGCGTGGACCGACGGCAGACACTTTCTGATCAGCCTCGCCGGAAACCCAACACCACCTGACGAGATGGTTAACGACTGGCTGGCTTTGATCGAAAACCGGGTGGAGGGCTTCCTCGTGTCGGCCGCGCCCCGGTAGGTTCCCCGGAGCGAGACGACATCGGCGGGTTATCCGAATGCCAGCTCGACCGGCTGCTCTGGCAAGTAACAGCCGCCAAGAACGAGCGATAATCAGGAACCTACGGCAATTCGTAAATTTCCACGATCGCCTGCCCCGTGCCGCCATCAGCGCCACTGACCTGGGCGGTGTAGGCTCCGGGCGGGAGCGTGATCACCATGGCCGCATCCAAGCTCAGATTGGAGAGGGCGAATGCGCCCGTGGTCGCAAAACTCGAAGCCAGACTCGGCGACCAATTGTCGTTCTCAGCTACCAAGTTGCTGTCGCTGTCGAATATTCGGAGCAGCGGATCACGCAGGGTTCCCGTCAATCCGAAGTTCTGTAATTCCGGGCCCACCGCTCGGATCAACATGTTTTTGGAATCGGCTCCCGTGACCACAAAGCCCGCGATGAGGATATTGTTACCCGTGCCTACCTCATTGCGGGCGGACACGTTGGCGAGTCGGGTGTCGTTGCTGTCGCCGATGTCGTAAACTTCCACCAAGACCGTACCGCCCTCCGGACCATTGACACTGACTGTGCCCAAACCGGACAAGTCGACGCGCAGGGCCGCATCCTTGCTCCCTTCGGTGAGCGGGAACGCTCCCAATTCGGCAAAGGTTCCGCTGAGCGAAGCATCCCAGTCATCATTGGCATCCAGTTCATTGCCTTGCGGGTCATTAAATCCAATGCGCGGATCAGGCATCGCATCTCCCACTCCAAAGTTGGCCAGCTCGGGTCCTACTGCGCGAATGAGCAAAGGCTTGCTACCTCCCGTCATCACAAAACCGACGGCGAGATTCTGGGCGGCAGCCAATGTCGTGCGCACCGACAAGTTTGGCAGTCGGGCGGTCGGCTCGGCCAAGATTTTCAGAGTGGCCGCATTACTCGTGGCGTTACCCGCCGTGTTGGTGACTGCGACGCGGAACCGCTGCCCATCGGCGGCTGCCCCCGTCTTTACCACCAACGTAGGGGTCGTCGCTCCGGCGAAATTCTCTTCGTCAAAATTGATCAGGGAGTCCCAGCTCATACCGCCGTCGGTCGAGGTCTCCCAGGCGTAGGTCGGGGCCGGCGCACCAGTCGCATCGACACTGAAAAACGCCTCTCCACCGGTCAAAACTGACACATCGGTTGGCTGTCGCGTCACACTCGGGGCGGTTTCCACCGTGCGGGTGGCGCGACCTGCCAAGGTGGTATTGCTCACGTTAACAAAGTATTCGTCCGGTGTGCCGGTATTGAAGGAGCCGGTGGTGACCGTGTTCTGCAGCCAGACCACCTCCGTGTCGTTGATCTGCACCGCCATCGAATAGCGACGAAACTGATCCCATGCCACGGTAAATCCGGGGTTATCCACCACGTTGCCGGGAATCGAGGCGAAAGACTCGCCCGCCAAACCCAGCGTATCCGCGGCTAAAGAGACATCGAAACTGTGGCGGCTGCCCGCGACGGTGGCCGTGCCCCAGTTGATGCGGTCGAACAGGTCGCAACTCAGGCGAGACACGCCCAACAAATAATATCCCCC
>CAKZMS010000170.1 GCA_937128785.1 uncultured Opitutaceae bacterium
CCCGGGGAGGTATGACCGGCGTGGTCGGGTCCGATGGCGATGGAGAACTTCTGGGACATGGCAGGCAGAAGCGGAAACGACGATCAGACCGAATGACACGAAAAATCCTCGATCGATCGGTAATCCTCAGTCTTTCGCGTCGGTCTCGGGGGATGCCCAGGCGAGCCAGATGGCGGCGGTCCAAGTGAAATGGCTGCCGCCGTAGCCTTCGCCCGTAAAGGGATCAAAGTATTCGTAGAACCCTGACTTCTCGATCATCGCCCGCGTCGATTGCCGGATACGTGCGGCTTTGCCGGCGAAACCAAACTCCGCGAGCCCGCGGGCGACCAAAAAGTTGATAATCGCCCAACTCGGACCGCGCCAGTAGCGCTTCGGGTCAAATTTTTCGTGCGCTGGATCGAAGCTGGGAATTCCGTAGGGCGCGGCCTCCAGAATGCGATCGAGGGTGCGTTGTAATTGGGCGTCGCGCCGCGATGAAGCGATGCCGGCATAGTAGGAGAGGAAGGCCGCACTGGACACTCCGGAGGCGAATTCGCCCGTGCGCAGATCGCGGGCCGCGTAAGCGCCCAGTTCAGGGGACCAAAGGTAGCGGGCCGCCGCCCGGGCCTGTGTCAACCAGCCGTCGATCTCCCGCACCGCCGCGTGTTTCTGCAGCACCTCGGCCAAGTAACGCAGATCGCGATCGGCGCGCATGAGAATGAACGTGATACCCGGATCGGCGACGGCGAAGGGCCCCTCCCGGGTGATGTGCGTGTGGTCCCAACCGCAGTCGCGACCAAACTCTACCAATTTGAGGTAGCGGTCGTATTGGGCGTCGGTGGGTCGCATGGTCGGATCCACGTGCCCTAGGTCCTTGCGTTCGTAGGGCGTCACTCCGGTCGGGTCCACATTGGCCAAGGCCTCGTCCCAATCCGGCGAATTGTCGCGGCCCGATTCCCAAGGGTGGGTCACGGCGATGGCCGCGCCTCCAGAGACGACCCGCATGGTGTGGAACCAGCGATGCCAGCTCATCAGTTTCGGGAATATTTCAATCAAGCGTTCCCGGCCCTCGGTCGGGTCTTTTTCGTAGAGATCCCGCACGATGGTGGCGGCTACCGGCGGCTGGGAACAGCCGGAGGTCGGCACGCTGTGATTGGATTTCCACACCGAAGGCCCCGGGAAATAGCTCGGGTCGTCACGGCGGAAAACGATATGGGCGGCCATTCCGTTGGCCCACTGGCCCTCGAAAAGCGACTCGACTTCGGTCCATGCCCGGTCGACGTCGAATTCGGCGAAACCCAAGGCCACGAACATCGAATCCCAATTCCACTGATACGGGTAAAGTCCCTTGGTCGGCAGGGTGTAGTCGCCCCATTCATTTTCCCGCAGGATGCGCAGCGCTTTGTGCTCCAGCGTATCAGATCCGGAGAAATATTCAGCAGAGGTTGATTTTGAACTCATCGACAGGTGGGCGATAACTGGGATGTTGGCCGCGCTTCGCAGGTATGAGCAGCTTGCATGCTAGCCTGTCACCTTTTTGCCATAAACTGCCATTCAAGGGCGTTTTCCGTAATCTTAGCCTAAAATCTTCCAGAATTCCTTCGTATCCGACAAATCCGTTAGCAGGGCGTCGGGTCCGTGTACGGAGAGGTCTTCCTCGGTGTGGTGCCCGGTCGTGACGGCCATGGTCTTCACCTTGATGACCTTGCCGCACTCGATGTCGTGAGGAGTGTCGCCGATGATCCAGACGTGATTGGGGTCGAATTCGTGTCCCGCGTGATTGGCGGCCCGGCGCAGCGCGTGAGGACCGAGGTCATTGCGGCGGGGGCTGTCGTCGGCGAAGGCTCCGAACGGGAAATAGTCCCAGAGGCCGAAGTGACCGAGTTTGGCGCGAGCCCCGATTTCCATATTACCCGTCAAAAGGCCTTGATGGACATCACTGCGTTCCCGGGCGGCATCCAGTATCTGCCGCACGCCCGGAAGCACTTCGGTGCGGGTATTGAGATGGGCGGGGAGATGAGCCACATAAGCCCGGAGTAACCGATCCACGTTTTCCGTGGAATGCGGCACCCCGATTTTTTCGCAGATCATTTCCGCGATCCAACCATCGGTGCGACCTGCCCAGTCGATTTTACCCAGTGAGGCTGATTCGGTGAGGGCGAATTCCGATGCGATGGCCGCCTCCAAGGCCCGCATGCCGGCCCCGCCGGTGGAGAGCAGGGTGCCGTCGATATCCCAGAGTAGTAGTTTCAAGAGTCCGAGGGGATC
>CAKZMS010000171.1 GCA_937128785.1 uncultured Opitutaceae bacterium
GTTCGAGCATTTCATCATCCAGAACGCGGCGCACCACCTTTTGGCTCGCCGGGTTGCGGCCCAGCAAGCGGCCGATCAGGCCTGACGACTTGGCCTTGGGCGCGGTGACCGGGGACGTAACGACAGGGGGCGCAGCGACAGGCGCGGCCTCTCGGGACGCCGGCTCTGGCGCGGGTGCCGGCTCTGGCGCGGGTGCCGGCTCCGGCGCGGGCGCCGGTCGACTCGACCGTGGTGTCCATCTTGTAACCGGCGGCGGCGTAGTCATCGCGGCAGAGCCAGGCGATCGCCATGAAGTGGGGGATCTGCCAGAAGAACAGGACGCCAAACAGCAGCCAACCCAACGGCTCAATCCCGCCATGCGCCGCCGTGTATCCGATGAGAGGAGGGAATGCACCGGCGATGGCGCCAATCTCCGTGCTCCAGCGCGAGGTGCGTTTTGCGGGGGTATACCAGGCCAGATAGCAGATCACCGTGGCGAGAGCGAACGTCGCGGCCAAGGCGCTGGCCCAAATAAACAGCACCACACAGCCGCCGAAGCACAGGCCCCAGCCCATGACGAAGGCCGCCCCGTCCGGAATTTTACCCGAAGGAATGGGTCGGTCGGCCGTGCGTTCCATTTTGGCGTCCGTGTCGCGCTCCATCCATTGGTTGAGCGCGGCGACCCCACCGGCGCAGGCCGTCGTGCCGATCATCGTGAGGATAAAATGCATCCAGTCCCATGGGGCATTCACGATCAGGTATCCGACCAGCGCGGTGATCACGGAAAGCATGCTCAGTCGAGGTTTGGTCAACTCGACGTAGTCTCCAAACTTAGCGCCCTCGGTGGGCGCAGAGACTGCTTCCGCGGCGCTCAGGCGGGGGTGGAGGACTCCCGGCGCCCGTGAATCCAAAGGGTGATGCCGTAGGTCGTGGCCAATAGGCAGGCTCCGAGCAACACGTGCCCGGTGGTGATGTAGGGATTGCGCATGGTCCAAATCGCCGCTGCGCCGAGGGCGATTTGGCCCACGAGCATGGCGATCATCCACGCCGTGGCTTTGCGGATGCCCTCCCCGGTTGAAGGAGATTTCCAAAGGCGCACGGCAAACCAAACAAGTGCCGCGGTGAGTACCACCGCCATCACCCGATGAGCGAAGTGGATACCCACCCGAAAATTCCACGCCGGCGGCAGGAGATCACCCTCGGCGGAGCTCATGGGGAAATGCGGGATGGCGATGCCGGCGTAGCTGTGACGCATGATGGCGGCCACCGCGAGTTGAAGCAGCAGGAGCCCGCAGCACCAACGCCCAATGCGCAGCAGCGAGCCGTCAAAGGAGCCCTTGGCCTGATCGATCCAAGGGCGGGCTAATCCGAGTGAAATGGTCAGTAATACGCAGAGGTAGATTTGGGCCAAGCCGGCGTGAACCATGGCAAAAAGACGTCCCATGCTTGTATTCACCATTTCGACATGGAGGTGATCCATCAACACACGCAGTCCGCCCACAAAGGCCTGAAAGAACACCAAACCCACGGCGAACAGCGCCACGGCCCGGATCCAACCCCGCGCCTCGTATTTCCATACCGCGAACCAGATCGCGATGGTGATGAGCGCCATCAGCCCGGCACTGAGCCGGTGCGAGTGCTCGGCGAACATCATCATGTCGGTCAACCAACCCTCGGGGTTCAACGACCCGTTGGAGAGCGGCCAATCCAGAAAAATCATCCCGGCACCGATGCTGGTCGTGAATGCTCCTAGCATGACCAGGATAAACACCCACACTCCGCCAATCGCAGCACCCCAAGCGAGCTTGGGCTGATAGGCGTCGGTGCGTTGAGCGGTGGAAAAAAGCGACATGCGCGGAATAAATGAAACGAAACGCTCGGAGTCTACGGAGGAAGGGAGTCAGTAGGATGCCGTGCGAAGGCCATTAGTTGAAGTGGAACCTTCCTGTCTACAAGCGCCATTGGCTTTGACAAATCTAACCTCCGGGCGATCGGTGGGGCATGCGGATGTCTCGGCAAGCCTGCCTCCTGGTGATCGGAGTGTTATCGGTGCCCTCACTTTTCTGGAGTGCGGGCTGCAGTCGCTCGGGACCGGGGGACAACGAGCCCAAGGCCGAGCGTCTTGATGTTCCGGGGATTCCGTTGACGGGCCAGATCATCAAGGTCGATTCCGAGCGGGGCACGCTGCTCGTCGATCACGAGGAAATTCCCGATTACATGCCGCAAATGGTGATGGAGTTCAAAGTCACCTCCGCCGAGCTCGCCAACGCCGTCGAAGGGCAACGTATCCGCGCCCGCCTGATCGAAGAGTCCAACGGCGAATTCAGCCTCTCGCACATCTGGCCGGAAGATGATCTGGCCCGCACCCAGATTGGCTCGGCCGCCGCCGCGCTGCGTCAAGACACCACTAGCCGTGGAAGCAAGGCCTACCGAGCGGTGGGCGAAAACCTGCCCGACTGCGCGCTGTACGATCAGACCGGAGAGGTCGTGAATATTTCCCGCTTCCGCGGGAAATACGTGCTCATCAATTTCATCTACACCCGCTGCCCCATTGCCACCATGTGTCCGGCGGCAGTGACCCTGATGGAAGGCGTGCAACAACGCGTGGCGACCCAGGGTGGGGCGGATCGGCTCGAGTTGATCTCGATTACCTTTGATCCGGAATACGACACGCCCGGAGTGCTGCGGTCTTTCGCCGAAGCCCGCGGAATCGACACTTCCAACTACAGCTTCATGACCGGCCCCGAGACCGCCATCAAAGATCTGCTGCGGCAGTTCGGACTGATCGCGGAGGTCGAGGGCCCGCTCATCCAGCACACCCTCGCGACACTGCTCATCGATCCGCAGGGCCGCATTATCGATCGCGCCGACGGCAGCCAGTGGGACATTGATCAGTTTGCCCGCAAAGTTCTCCGATAAAGGGGTCAAACGCTTAATTTTAATATTTTGATTTTTCCCTCATGAGATTCGCCCTTTTTTTTACCGAACCGATGTCTTCATTCAGAGAGCATCGAGCACGAAATGTTGAGATTAAGCGTTTGACCCCTTTAGTCAGATGAGTGGAACCTCTTCAGTCTCTGCCGACACAGCAGCGCCGTTGACCGCGAGCCAGAAACGGCAGGTCTGGCTGCTGTCCCTTGCCGCCATCGTGGTGTTCGCTCTGTTCCGGTGGATGCCGACGGGCACGAACCTGAGCCACGGGGACTTCCGACTCGAGGGAGACAATGTGCTCGAGTTTTGCGATCCCGCCGCGCCGCAATTTTTGCCCGTCACGACGGCGCGCTCACCGGTGACGCTGGAGGTCAGCCCCGCCATGATTTCACCCGGCGAAATGACCGATTTTACGTTTCGCTTGGCCACCTCGACCGGCAAACCGATCGCGAACCATTGCCTGCGTGACGATCCGAGTGGCAGCGCCGCCAAAACCTTGCAATACCCGACCTGCGATCAAGACTTCAAAGGATTCTGTGAGCGCGCATACGCCCGTACCGATCAGAAATATCAC
>CAKZMS010000172.1 GCA_937128785.1 uncultured Opitutaceae bacterium
ATTTTGGGCGCTGGGCCGGTGGCGGATGCGTTTTTTGTCGCACTCCAATTGCCCAATTTCTTTCGTCGGGTAACAGCGGCAGGGGCGTTCAGCGTGTCTTTTGTGCCTCTGTATTCCGAGGCGCTGGGAAAAGAAGGCCGAGGCCTGAACGCAGCCCGCGCAGATATGCAGGAGAAGGTCAGATGCAAATGAAACCTTTGGGGCGCACCGGAATTTCGGTGTCGGATATGTGCCTTGGCACCATGACCTTTGGCAACGACGCCTGGGGTTGTGATGCCGCCGAATCGCGCAAGCTCACCGACGCGTTCATCGAGGCCGGTGGTAACTTCATCGATACGGCCGATCTCTATGCCAAAACGGTCTCCGAATCGATCCTCGGCGACATCCTCCAAGATCACGATCGAGATGCGCTTGTCGTCGCCACCAAGTGCTGGTTCCCCCAGGCCGATCCCCCCAACGCCCGCGGCCTGTCCCGACGGCATATCATCGCCGCCTGCGAGGACTCTCTGCGGCGCCTGAAGACCGACTACATCGATCTCTACCAATTCCACGGACCCGACCCCTACACGCCGCTCGACGAATCTCTCGCCGCCATGGCTGATCTCATCGGCAGCGGCAAAGTCCGCTACGCCGGACTCTCCAACTTTCACGGTTGGCAAGTGGTCCAGGCCAACGAAGCCGCAAAACGCAGCGGCATGACCGGACTGATCTCCGGCCAGTATCTCTACAACCTGCTGCGCCGCGACATTGAGCGCGACATCCTGCCCGCCTGCCAATCCGAGGGCCTGGGCGTGATCTGCTGGAGTCCGCTCGCCAGTGGTTTCCTCTCGGGCAAATACCGCGGTATGGACAAGCCGCCCGAGGGCTCTCGCTTCGACCAAATGGGCAAGGTCCTGCTGCCTCGCTTCTGGAACGAAAAAACCGTGGCCCTCGTCGAACGCATGGCCGCCATGGCCGAGGAACTCGATGAAAGCATCGTAGCCGTCGCCCTGGCCTGGTGCCTCGCCCAACCTGGTGTGACCTCGGTCATCGCCGGAGCCAGCAAACTGAGCCACCTCGAGCCGCAGATTCGGGCGGCCGAGCTGACGCTGCCCGACGCCATGCTGACGGAGCTCAATGAAGCCATTCCTTGCGACAAGGGCTATCCCGACGACTGGTTCCAGGTAGCCGGCAAAGGCACTTTCCCTACCGAGCACATCCGGGAAGCGTAGACCGCCCCCACTTCCGGGTTGGGGATCCGCAGCGGGCGACCCGCAATTGACGGCGGCGGCCCGGCTGTCGTTTATGGACCCGACTTCCCTCATCATGCCTTCTCCCATCACTCCCAATCTCGTCGCCTTGCTGCATGGACCCGACCAAAAGGGCCTCGTCTCGAAGGTAGCCGGCTGGATTTTCGACAACGCCGGCAACATCATCCACGCCGACCAACATCGGGATCAGGAAGAAGGCGTGTTTTTCCAGCGGGTCGAGTGGGCCAACGAGGGCGAGCTGTCGCATGACGCCGCCGCCACGGCGTTTCATCAGTTCGCTGAATCCATCGGCATGCAGTCCATCGTCGCGGTTTCGGGCCAGCGGCCGAAGATCGCGATTTTCGTTTCCAAGTTCGATCACTGTTACCACGACCTGATCCTGCGTTGGAAAGCCGGTGAACTCGACTGCGACATCAGCCTGATCGTGTCCAATCACGAGGACCTGCGCGCCGCGTCGGAGAGCTACGGCATCCCCTTCCACCACATCCCGGTGACGAAAGATACCAAGCCTGCCGCCGAGGCCGAACAATTGGCCCTCCTGCGGGACCACGGTATCGAACTGGTCGTGCTCGCCCGCTATATGCAGGTGCTGTCGGCCGACTTCCTCGTTCAGTTTGGTCATCCGGTGATCAACATCCACCACTCCTTTCTTCCGGCCTTCGTCGGTGCCCGCCCCTACCACCAAGCCTACCGCCGTGGGGTCAAAGTGATCGGCGCGACCGCGCACTACGTCACGGAGGACCTCGATCAGGGACCGATCATCCACCAAGGTGTCGCCAACGTGACCCACCGTCACAGCATCGCCGCCCTTATTCAAAAAGGCCGCGACCTGGAAAAAATGACGCTCTCCCAAGCCGTCCGCTGGCACCTGGAAAACCGCGTCCTCGTCTACGGCAACAAGACCGTCGTCTTCGATTGATAAAACGTAGTGCCGTGCTTCAGCCGGCACTCTGAGACGCCGGCTAACGCACGCCGCTACGACGTCACGCATCCCGGGAGTCATGTTACGGAACAGAACTCCGAGGTTCCAAGTATCAAGAAAACAGCGGCCAAACGTATCCGCAGGCCCCGGGGTCATGTCGTTAAAATGTGTTCCGAGGCCGCAGGCCGACACTCGAGGAACAAAGCGAGGAGACATGCAGACCGCAGGTCGTAATTCATATTTTCCGACGTGACCCCTTGTCGCGTGCGAACCTGCCCAATCCCTCCC
>CAKZMS010000173.1 GCA_937128785.1 uncultured Opitutaceae bacterium
TGGGTTCTGTGAGCAAAACATCATCAGTACAAAACTCACGTACTTGCACTGTTTCGTTCCGTACTAGTATTGGGGTCATTTCCAACACTATAAAACAAACAACCGTCAAATCAAAAAACCGGCTTTTGACCGGTTCTCTGAATGGTGGGTGATGAGGGACTTGGTCACCTCTGGCGATCCCGTCACCACATCTATGCAAACAAGTTTGCAAGAGTGGATTCCCTTGCAAAATGCTCCCAGCATTTCTCACCCCGACCTGGATCGTGGATTCAAGCCCAAGCATACATATAAAAAACGTCCGCAAGGGACGTTCTTTATATGGTGGGTGATGAGGGACTTGAACCCCCGACCCTCTCGGTGTAAACGAGATGCTCTAACCAGCTGAGCTAGGCGTCCTGACCAAAGGTCGGAATAAGCAAACTGGATCCGGTGCTGACAAGGGTTAATTGCGCCGGACCTACCAGGCGGGGGCCGGCTGAGTGGGGCTCAACCAGCCTTCTTGCATCATTAACTCGGCATTTTGGACGGCATTGAGAGCAGCGCCTTTCCAGAGATTATCGCCGCTGACCCAGAAGCTGAGGCCGTTCTCCAGCGCACTGTCCCGGCGAATCCGCCCTACGCCACATTTCACCTTTTCGGCAAAATCAAGCGGCGTGGGCCAGGATTGGCTGTCGGGATCGTCCACCAGCTCCGCCCCGGAAAATGCTCCGACGACCTCGCGGGCCTTGGCCACATCCACCGGACGTTCAAACTCCGCGTTCACCGCGATGGAGTGAGCCCGCACCACCGGCACGCGGACGCAGGTGGCCGATACCTTGAGTTCCGGCAGGCCCATGATCTTGCGGGATTCTTCAGCCATCTTGGTTTCCTCCCCCGTGTAACCATCGTCCCCAAAGGTATCCACCTGGGGAATGCAATTGTAAGCGATCGGACAAGGATAGACCTGAGACACCATCGGTTCACCCTGGGTCGAGGCCAGCACTTGGGCCTCCAGTTCCTGTAGGGCCTCGGCTCCAGTGCCCGAAACGGATTGATAGGTGGAGACAAAGATGCGCTTCAGAACAAACTCCTGGTGCAGTGGCCAGAGGCCCATCAACATGACGGCCGTCGAGCAGTTTGGGTTGGCGATGATTCCGCCGTGGGACTGCAGACCTGTGGGGTTGATTTCGGGAATGACCAGCGGCACATCATCGCGCATCCGCAGCGCGGAGCTTTTGTCGATAACGACGCAACCCGCGGCTACCGCATCCGGCGCCAGGTTCCTCGTCACTCCTCCACCGGCGGCGAAGAACGCCAAATCCACGCCAGTGAAGACTCCCGGTTTCGCCTCTTCGACCACCAGTTCATGGTCCCCCACGGTGAAGGTTTTCCCCACCGATCGAGCCGAGGCGAACAGTCGTAACTGCGCCAACGGGAAATTTCGCTCGTGCAGCAATCGCACCAGCTCTTGACCGACCGCGCCTGTGGCGCCGACGATGCCTACTACGTAACTCGTTTTATTCACGATGGATTCTCCTTGGAAACTGGCCATGCAAAGTGGCGAAGCGCTCGGCATCAAGCCCGCAGAACGACTGCTGCATGTCAGCCTGGCGCATCAGACTTTGCGACTATTCGAAGGTGAAGAGATAACGGCCGATTACGCGGTCTCCACCAGTCTGCGGCCACCTTCCAACCAGAAGGACTCCCTCGGCACCCCGCGAGGACTCCACCAAATCGCCGAACGCATCGGAGCCGGCCAACCACCCGGGATGGTGTTCAAAGGCCGCGTGGCGACCGGCCACCACTTCCGTGAGTTGTCGGCGGAAGAAAACGAGCGCAATCTCATCACCACCCGCATCCTTTGGCTGCGCGGACTCGAGCCCGGCTACAATCTCGGGGGTGACCGCGATTCCTATGATCGCTACATCTACATCCACGGCACCAATCACGAAGACCGGATCGGTCAGCCGGCCAGCGGCGGCTGCGTCCAATTGCGGAATCTCGAAATGGTCGACCTGTTCGACCGCGTGCGAGTCGGCGACTGGGTCAATATGGTGAATTGATCCGCGCCGGTTCGTCTGCCTCATACCAGGCGGGCTCACGCACCTGAACGGGAGCATCGGAGCCCGTTACCATCGATACCCGCGTCACGCCCGCTCCCACTGCGACATTTACCCGATCGCCCTCCAGGAAAATGCCATCTTCCGCTTCCTGGACGACCTCGATGATTTTACCGTCATCCAGGCGGATGGTCACACGTTGCCCGGGTTTACGGGTCACGCGCTCTTCCACCGCCTTGCCCACAATCGAACCGGCGACAGCCCCAACTGCACTGGCGACGATGGCCTCGGTTCCGCCGCCGCCGGCTGCCGCCACACCACTGGCTCCGCCGATTCCGGCGCCCCCCATGGTGCCGACGCCGGAGTTGTCGCCTTCGATCGTGACGGGTACCGACGTGATCACGATGCCCTGGCTGAGTTCCGCGGCGACGCCAACATGGGCCCGCGGCACCATTGGCTCCGCCGTTTCCGACACACAGCCCGCATAAACGACGCTCATCACAACCGCCACACTCAAGCGCAGGGGCGAAAAGTTCATCGTTCGTTTTGAGGGGCGGTTAGCAGGGAGGTCCATGATTTTGCTAGGTGATGACAATTCCCGGTCGGGTTTCCGCATGAAAAACCGATTCAATTTAGCGCCATCCGCACCAGAACACTGCCCGGACCGTAAGCGACCTGCACGCGATCTCCTTGTTGAAACAGACCATCCGGAGTCTCCTGAGTGACCATAACGGTGCGGCCACTGTCGAGCTGGATGGTAAGTTCCTGGGCTTCTTCCCGGGTCGCTGCCTCTTCGATCGCTTGCCCGGCGATCGCTCCGGCCACGCCTCCGGCCGCCGAGGCCAACCGTTCCTCCGTCCCGTAGCGACCATCACTCGGAGATGCGGCGGCTGCCCCCACCGCGGCTCCACCCCAGCCGCCCAAGCCGGATCGTTCGCCTTCGATCACCACATTCTTGGTCGCGATGACCGTGCCCAGTTCCAGCGCATGCATGGTATTGGTCTGGCTGCGGGATACGACCGGCTCCGCCGAGGGAAACGTGCAGCCGGTGATCAAAACACCTCCGGCAACCGCGAAGGCCAGTCCGAGTAAAAAATGACGTGCGTTCATGATAAAAGTGGCTGGCCCTGTCCCGATGACCCTTAGGTTTTAACTATGTTCCCTCGGTCAGATTGCCCCAGAGTAATCTCAACGAATTCAGACATACGACCACCGTGCTGCCTTCGTGCGCTGCCACCCCTAATCCGAGCGGCACGATCCCGAACAGCGAAGCAATCGCCATCACGAAAACCACCCCCATCGAGATGCTCAGATTCTGCACGATCACCCGCTTGGCGCGACGGCTCAGGGTGATGGCCGACAACACGTGCTCGATGCGGTCCTCCATCAAAATGACCTCCGCTTGTTCCAGGGCGGCGTCGCTCCCCCTTGCTCCCATGGCGACGCTTACATCGGCAGCCGCCAGACTCGGGGCATCGTTTACGCCGTCACCGACCATCGAAACCGACCCAAAACGCTCCCGCAGTTCCGTTACGGCTTTGACCTTGTCTTCCGGGGCGAGTCCGGCCCGAACTTCATCCAAGCCCAATTCAGCCGCCACTTTCTCCGCCGTTTGTCGGCGATCCCCCGTCAACATCACCGTGTGGATTCCCAGTGCGCGCAACGCCGCGAGGACCCCTTGGGATTTCTGGCGAATTTGATCCCGGAGCAATACCCGTCCGACCAGGTCTTCGCTCACCACCCAGACCTCGGCCAACTCCGCCGCGGCGGGCGGCAATTCCTGCGCCCACTGGCCGAGCGGCCCATCCTGGAGGAGCTCCCGGCGCCCCAATAAGATCCGCGAGTCACCCACCCGTCCTTTCACGCCTTGACCCGTGATCGATTCGAATTCGGCCGCGTCCAACTCCGCCGCCCCTCGGGCCCGCGCATCACGCACGATCGCCCGGGCAATCGGATGCGTTGAATTGGCTTCGAGCGCCAAGGCCAGACTCATCAACTCGTCTTCCCGGCCGGCGGGTAGGCTTTCGTAGCTGAGGACCTCCAATTCACCCGTGGTCAGGGTGCCGGTCTTGTCCAAGGCCACCGCCCGAACCCCCGCCAGTTTCTCGATCGCCCCGCCGCCGCGGAACAGGACTCCATGTCGTGCGCCCCAGGCAATCGCAGCCAGAATCGCCGACGGTATCGAAAGCACCAACGCACACGGGCTCATCACCACCAACAGCGTCATGGCCCGATAAAAGGCGGATGTGGTTTCTTCGCTGTTGGTGAAAGGCGAAAGCCCCAGCCCCAACCACCACACCAGGAACATCGTGGTGCACACGCCCAACACCAGCAATGTGTAGCGTCCGCCGAACTTGTCGGTAAATCGCTCACTGGGCGCCCGCAGTTTTTGGTCGGTTTGGATAAGCCGGATGATTTTCTGCAGCGTGCTTTCCGCCGGCAACCGCTGGACCCTGAACACCACGGATCCCCACAAATTAAGGGTTCCGCTGTAGACGGCATCCCCAATGGATTTCTCCACGGGAACCGATTCCCCGGTAAGCGCCGATTCGTCGCTCGCGCTCGTTCCTTTGGTGATTTCGCCGTCCGCGGGAAATCCGCTGCCGGCTTTGACTGAAACGAGATCGTCGAGCTCCAGCGATTCCACCGGAACTTCCTCCTCCTCACCATCTGGTCGCACTCGCCAGGCTCGTTTCGGCGCGGATTGCAGCAACGAGTCCACCGCCCGATGCGTGCGGTCCAGCGCATACGCCTCCATCGCTCCCGAGGCACTGAATAGAAACAACAGCAGCACCGCTTCGTGCCACGCGCCGATGGTCACCGCTCCCACCGCGACCGCCAACATGAGAAAGTGAATATCGAGCTTTCGCTTCTTGATGTTCTCCCACGAGTCGATTGCGGCATCCCAACCACCGGCAATCAACGCGGCTACGGTCAGCAGTTGAGCCCCCAGCCCACCTCCGGCAAATACGTGCACCAGCCAGCCGCCGATGCCCAGCCCCCCACACAGACCGGCAAGCACGGCCAGAAACCGCCCATCGTGATCCTCATGATCATGCGTATCGGTCGACTCTTCAGGGTCCGGCCAGGCAAATTCCCGCCATGTCCAGAATTTCGGAGCCGTCTCACAGGAGGGCGATGCCACCTCCGCCCGCGTTCCCTTGAGCCGGACCGTGAATCCCTGCGCTTCGGGCGGGGACACGTCAGCTTCGGATGTTGGCCACGCCGCATCGATGGCTTGCAAGGTTGCTTCGAGTCGCTGGCGCAGCGCCTTCTCGTTGATATCGCCCACAGTTGCCACCTG
>CAKZMS010000174.1 GCA_937128785.1 uncultured Opitutaceae bacterium
TCCATTGCCTGGTTCAGCGTGCCGGCCGACGTGACATCGGCCGCCCGATGGGAGCGCCATGTCTTTGCGGATGGCGATGCGCGGGGGGGCAGTCACTACTTTGGTTTTGGCGATCTGAATGGCGATGGCTGGGGCGAGATCACGGTGGGTGCCAAGGGGGCTCCGTTTGCCGATGGGAACTGGTTTGCCTATTGGCAAAATCCCGGGGCTGCCGGGGTTCAGGGACCGTGGGAGAAAACGGTGGTCGCCGAAAATCAAATGGGTGCGACGAACATTTTACCGGGCGATATCGATGGCGATGGTCACGTCGATTTACTCGCGTCGCGCGGACACGGAACGGGCGTGTTCTGGTTTCAGGGCCCCGACTGGGTGATCCGCGAAATCGATCCCGAAATACGGTCACCTCATGCGTTGGTGCTGGCTGATTTGGACAAAGACGGAGACCTCGATGCCGCCAGTTGTGGCTTCGAAAGCGAACGGCTGTCGGTCTATCTCAACAGCGGGGCGGGGATATTCTCGCGCGTCGATCTCGATGACGCCCAACAGTCGTATGATCTGCGGGCAGTGGACATGGACGGTGATGGTGACTTGGATCTGCTCAACGCAGGCCGGGCGACAGGGAACGTGGTGTGGTATGAGAACCCACTGCGGTGAGGGAGGGCTCTAAATTAGCGCGGGATCATCACGCGGAGTAGGCGGCGGCTGGATCGGCCGGAGGGGGCGGTCTTGATGCGACCATTAATCCCTTCGCGGAGGTGACCCTCGCGAAGATCTGGTCCGAAAAGCTCTCGCTCGCCGTCTGAAACGGACGTGCCTCAAGCAGTCAGTTTGAGCGGTCAATCCAGTCCTGGAGCACTCGGTCCCGACATTCCGGACAAACACCGTGAGTGATGCTGGATCGGGTGCTGCGTTCGATGAAGGTTTCGACCCGCTCCCAGTAGCCCGTGTCGTCTCGAACCTTGTGACACCAGGCGCAGAAGGGAAGCAGACTGCGCAATTCATCCACCTGATCCAGAGCTGCCTGCAACTGGGTGTTGGCTTCAGCGAGATCCTGTTTTTGCTGTGCCACCTTTTTCAAGGTCAGGCATTGATAGTAGATAATGGGGGGAGCGAGCAACAGGGGGCAAAGGACGGCCAGGCCAATGCTCCAGCCCCAACCCATCTCATTCATGCCGATGAATGAAATGCACGTGTAGGTTACCAATACAGCGCCGATGATAGCAACAAGCCCACCGATCGAGGCGACTTTCAGCGGAGAACAGCGTTCGAGAAAAGTGGGAGTCAAAGTGGTGGGGCGGAAGACGAGAGGGCCAAGGATAGGGTAAGGGCCGGTGAAGTAAGTGGAACCCGGAGCAATGGCAATGCCGAGTTGCTGCTACCGCGGCCCAGGACGGCCGAATGGGCTCCACAAATGGGAGCGGGGAAGGCTGGACTTGGGTAGCTAGGAATCAGGAGTCATTGGTCAGTAAGAAGTAGTGAGTAGGCCAGCAGGGTGGTGGTTTTTAAGCGCGAAGGGGGGCTCAGGGCGACGAGATCATCGCTCGCATCGAAGCGGTGGTGAAAAGTCTGCCTCGCGAGATGGACTACTTCCCCGCCGGGATGGGGCAGATGCCGAAGACAAACCCATCGAGCTGGGTTCTACTCACCATTTGATTTCTCAGTCTGGTCGATCGAGTTTTGGGGCGGGAGTGGCGGGAATGGGCGTTGTGTGTTTGCTGTTCGTTTTGAGAGCGAGCCGTGCAAGGCCCGCTGATTCCAAGCTGAAACTAGTATGAGCAATACCCGAGTTCCTTCCGCAAAACCTAGCCGGTCTGCCTGGCTGTCCTTGGGTATCGATGTGGGGGGAACGAAGAAGGGTTTTCATTTGGTCATGCTTAATCGGCAACGGCAGATCGCTGGGTCGCCGCGGGTTGTTCATGCTCAATCTGAGATCACCCAATATATTCGAGATCATAAACCCGCTGTGGTTGCCATTGATGCGCCTTGCGGGTGGTCCGACGCCAAGTCGCGATTGGCTGAGCGGGAATTGGCCAGACGGGGAATCCACTCACATTGCACCCCGACCCGAAAGCGGGCCCGGGAGTCGAGTTTCTATCACTGGATGTTCGCGGGTGAAAAAGCGGTCCAAGCCGCCAGCGACTTGCGGCCGTTGTTTACCGGAGGACGTTCGGTGAACGGGAGGTCGTTCGAGGTATTCCCCACTGCGACGGTGCAAATCCTCAAAAAGGAGGCGCGCCCAAAATCGGTTTCCAAGACCGCATGGAGACGTGGGCTGTTGGACGAGCTGGGCATCGATCAGGCATCACTGTCCAACCTGGACTACGTCGACGCGGCACTCTGTGCGTTGACGGGACTGTTCGCGCTCGAGGGCAATTTTCCAACCTTCGGCCAAGCGGGCGAAGGTATGCTCATCGCTCCAGCTGATCGATGAAGGCACTCGGACGCGGTAAGGCCTTAAAGTTTGCGGTGACTCAAAGAGGTCAGCGTTGGGATTGCTGCTCTTTCAGGCGTTCGCGCATTTGTTTTTGGAGCTCTTCGTAGGTCGCGAACTGCTCTTCGTTGAGGAGTTCTTCCATCTCCGCGTTGCGCGCCTTCATGAGCTTCTGTAGCTGGCGGGCCTTCTGAAATCTTCCTTGGTCACTGTCGCGGATTTCTAGCATCTGCGGACCATATTTTTGGGATATCGCCACAAACGGTTCCTTCTGCGCATCGGTGAGGTTGAGTGTGGCGACCGCAGCTTTCATTTGCTGTTCAAGCTGCGCGCGTTGTTCGTCGGTCAAGTTGCCCGCCGGAGCGGCCGAAAGAGCCGCCAAAGAGAGGACCCCCAGGCCTAAGATGAGTAGGATTCGTTTCATGAGGTAAGTAGGATCTGTAGAAAGAATTTTGGGCGTATTTGTTCCGGGATATTTCAGTAGCGAGTAGCGAGTAGTGAGTAGCGAGTAGCGAGTAGTGAGTAGCGGGTAGTGAGTAGCGGGTAGTCAGTCGTCAGTAATCGGTAGCGAGTATCCGCCGTCGTCCTCTGAGCGAGGGACTATGGCGGACGGGGGCGAGTGGGCCGACAGGGTGGTGGTTTTTAAGCGCGAAGAGGGTCAAACGCTCGAACATGAGAACGAGAGCAGGCTTCTTTTACGTTGGGTTTTTAGCTGAATTCATCGGGTTTCTGGAGACTTGACCACGAGATTCGTGCACACGAGTATCGTGTAATGAAGAATGTCACGTTTAGTGCGGATGAGGCCTTAATTGAGCAGGCCCGGGCGGAAGCGCGGTCGCGGAAAACGACTTTGAACGCTCTCTTCCGGGAGTGGTTGGAAGATATTGCCCAGCGGGATGCCCGGCGGGAGCGCGTGGATGCGGTGTTTGAAGAAATGGCGGACTATAACTCAGGTGGTAAGTTCACTCGGGAGGAGATGAATGAGCGCTGAGTATTTCCTGGATACCAATGTGCTGGTCTATGCCTTTGACCAAACGCAGCCCGAGAAACGGGCCCGCGCCCGCGACCTGCTGGATCCGGAACGCGATTGGGCGATCAGCTGGCAGGTGATCCAAGAATTCAGCTCGGTTGCCCTGCACCGATTTGCTGAGCCCGTGAATCCAAAATTTTTGGAGAATTTTTTGGAGTTGGTGCTTTGGCCCAAATGCCGGGTCATGCCTTCGCAGAACCTTTATGCCGCAGCGATAGCCCTGCATGGAAAAGCGCAGTATCGATTTTATGATTCGTTGATCGTGGCCGCAGCGATGGAATCGGGAGCGCCCACGCTATGGACCGAGGATCTGCAAGGCGGACGCGAGTTCGGCGGATTAAGGATTGAGAATCCGTTTAGCTGAGCGGTGGTGTCTCGGGCCAGTAGCGGGTATCCGCCGTCGTCCTCTTAGCGAGGGACTATGGCGGACAGGGGCGAGTGGGTCAGCGGGGAAAGGAAGGGGTCAGGTCGTAAAACGTAACTACGCCCTTCTTCGCCAAGGCTTCCGCCGTCGTCGAGACTTTGGCGGACAAGTCGGAGGACTTCGTTTAC
>CAKZMS010000175.1 GCA_937128785.1 uncultured Opitutaceae bacterium
GCCAAAATGATGGCCCGATCCGCCCCTTCGCGAAACGCCAACTCCAACGAATCGGCCAACCGGCTGCGTTGATCGACCACCGCCACCAATCGGTCGACGACGAGATCGACTTGCAGAGGGACCACCCCGCGCCCGTCCGGGATGACTTTGGGCTCATCGATGGACTTCACTTCCCCTTCGATCCGCACGCGTTGGAATCCGCGCTGGCGCAATCGGGGTAGTTCTTCTCTCAATACGCTGGCTTTGGCCCGCAATGCCGGCGCCAGCACCATGATACGTTGGCCCGCCGCCTCAGCCATGACCCGCTGCACATTATCGTCCAACGAACGCCGGACGACTCGGCCTCCATCCTTCGGGCAGTGCGCCTCACCGTGGAGCGCCCAGAGCAAGCGGGCGTAGTCGGCGACTTCGGTGACCGTCCCGATGGTGCTGCGCGGCGATTCGCCGGCGGTGCGCTGTTCGATGGCCAGAACCGGGGAGAGTCCATGCACGTAGTCCACGTCCGGTCGGGGGAGCTGCGCCAAGGTCTGCCGGGCCGAAGTCGACAACGATTCCATGTATTTCCGGTGGCCCTCGGCGTAGATCGTATCAAACGCCAACGATGATTTCCCCGATCCAGAGGGCCCCGTAATCACCACGAGCTTCCCCCGGGGGATGCGCACCTCCACATTGCGCAGGTTGTGCTCCCGCGCGCCTTTGACATGGATATGAGTCTGGATCTGCATGGCGCGAACCGACAACTTACCTATATTCCCCCCGTCGCAAGATCTGAGTGAATTATCCCGAAATCCGGCAAATCGTTCGCTATTTTGGTTTTGCCCAACACCGCGCCAACCCTACGATTTACATTAAATTTGCAGTCGTCCGAACCCCTTCTTTGTCGGTCGGCGCTTTCGACGCTGATTCCCCGTGGGTTGGCGGCGAAGCAACTCAAATCAAACTTAACCCATGCACAACTCGACCCTAGCCCGTCTCTTCGGAGGCGCGGGCGCACTCTTCGCTGCAGTCACGGCATCCGCCATCACCTTCAGCCACGGAGATATCACCGGTAGTTTCGACACGACTATCTCCGTCGGTGGAATCTATCGTCTCGATGATCCGGATCCGGATTTCTACGGCACCTCCAACGGAGGTAACGCCAACTCCGTCAATACCGACGACGGCAATCTCAACTTCGAAAAGGGCTGGGTTTCCCAGGCCGTGAAGGTGACCGCCGACTTCGAATACAACTACGGCGAAAACTTCTCCTTCTTCACTCGAGGATTTTTCCTCTTCGATGAAGAGCTGGCCAACGGCATCCGCCCCCACAAGCCACTTACCGACGATGCCAAAGACCATGCGGCCGAGCGCTGGGACTACCTCGATCTTTATGGAGTCTTCCGCTTCGACGTAGCCGACGTCCCCGTCGACCTGCGAATCGGTCGCCAGGTGGTGAGCTGGGGCGAGAGCACCTTCATCCCCAACGGCAACAACATCGTTAACCCGGTCGACGTCGCCAACCTGCGGGTCCCCGGCGCGGAACTTCGCGAGGCGTTTCTGCCCATCAACATGGTGAAGATCGCCGCCGACCTCACCTTCAATACCTCCATCGAAGCGTTCACGCTTCTCGAATTCCGCAATACCGACATCGAGGCCTCGGGAACCTACTTCTCGACCAATGACTTTGCCTCCATCGGCGGAGATCGCGTGATGCTGGGCTTCGGTGCCCTGCCCGACGACGGCGCACTCGGGGCCATCCCGCGCTCCGGCGACGACGGACCTGATAGCCGCGGCCAATGGGGGTTCGCGCTGCGTCACTTCGCGGAAAACCTGAACGGCACCGAGTTCGGTCTCTTCGTTTCCAACTTCCACAGTCGACTGCCGCTGATCAGCGCCTACACGCCCACCGGCCCCATCAATCCAGCCGTCGTCGCGGGCACCGCCAATGCGCTCACACAGTCGCAACTCATTCCCGGCATGATTGCCAATGGCGTGCCTCCCCAAGTTGCCCCCGCTGCGGCTTCCGGTCTGGTGGCCGCCGCCTTTGCCGGCGTGCCGCAAGAGGCGATCAACATGAGTCCCATTCTGGGCCCGGTCGCTCCCTTCTACCCGTCGGCCCAGGGGATCGTGGACGGAGCCGGACAGGTGGGGCTACTCACGGCCGCCGGCACCGCCAGCTACTTCCTCGAATACCCGGAGGATATCTTCATGATCGGCGGCAGCTTCAATACCGACATCGGCAATACCGGCATCGCCTGGCAAGGAGAGGTTTCCTACAAGCAGGACGTGCCGCTGCAGATCGAGGACGTCGAAATCCTCTTCGCCGCCCTGTCGACCCTCGAGCCCGCGTTTGGCCTCTTCAATCAAGTCGGC
>CAKZMS010000176.1 GCA_937128785.1 uncultured Opitutaceae bacterium
TGCATCCCTACGCGGTGAATCTTTTGCCCAAGAAGTATCAGTTCCATACCCTTGCGGCCGAGGATGTGATGCGGACGTCGCAGCGACCGAAGGTGGAGGCGTTCGACAACTACCTGTTCACGGTTGTGCGCATGATGCGGCTCGATGGCTCGGAGCTGAAGCAGGAGCAGGTGAGTATGTTTCTGTTCGAGAAAACGATTCTCACCTTTCAGGAAAATCCGGGAGACGTGTGGGGGCCGATTCGCGAGCGACTCAAACGCAATGGCGCCCGG
Source organism: uncultured Opitutaceae bacterium (assembly GCA_937128785.1). Lineage (GTDB taxonomy): Bacteria > Verrucomicrobiota > Verrucomicrobiia > Opitutales > Opitutaceae > Actomonas. The sequence continues at coordinate 273 of CAKZMS010000176.1, forward strand.
CTGCGGACCCTCGGGGTCGATTACCTGTTCTACGCGTTGCTGGACGCGGTGGTGGATCACTTCTTTCCGATTCTCGAATCCTATGGTCAACGGCTGGAGGAGCTGGAGGAGCTCGTGTTGGATGATCCCGGTCCCGATGTGCAACGGGCGATCCATGGTGTGAAGCGCGAACTTTCGATCCTGCGGCGGGTAATGTGGCCCTTGCGCGAGGTCGCCAACGAGCTGCACCGCACCGACAGCACCATCATTGAAGCGGAGGTGCGCACCTTTCTGCGGGATGTCTATGACCACGCTCTGCAGATCATTGAAGTGGTCGAGATGCACCGGGAGCAGGCGGCCAGTTTGAATGACCTTTATATGTCTGCCGTGGGCAACCGCATGAACGAGATCATGAAGGTGCTGACCATCATGGCCTCGTTCTTCATCCCGATCACTTTTGTCGCCGGTGTTTACGGGATGAACTTCGAGTATATCCCGGAGTTGGGCTGGCCCTACAGCTACTTCGTTTTCTGGGGCGTATGTGTGAGTATGGTTCTGGGTTTGGGCCTATATTTCTGGCGAAGAGGCTGGATCGGGAAGCGGTAGATCGTTAGGTTTCCACTTAACCACCGTAGCAATGATCACCTTGGCAAAAGCGAGCAGCCGGTTGGGCACGGAAAGTGCCTTCGAAGTTTTGGCTCGGGCTCAGGCGCTGGCGGCGGGAGGGCAGGATATCATCAACCTCGGCATCGGGCAGCCGGACTTCCGCACCCCGGAGCATATCGTGGAGGCGGGGATCAAAGCCCTGCGCGATGGGCATCATGGTTATACCCCGGCGAACGGCTTGCCTATTTTGCGGGAGGCCGTGGCGGCCGACTTGCACCGGCGGCATGGCGTGGAGGTGAACCCGGCTCACGTCGTCATAGTGCCGGGGGGCAAGCCAACCATGTTTTTTGCGCTGATGTTGTTAGGGGAACCGGGCGTGGAGGTCATGTATCCCAATCCTGGATTTCCGATCTATGAGAGTGTGATCAACTTCAGTGGCGCCACCCCGGTGCCGATATCTTTGCAGGAAGCAAACGGTTTCGCCTTCAGTGCCGACGAAGTGCTGGGGCAGATCACTCCCGCCACCCGGTTGATCATCATCAACAGTCCGGCCAACCCGACCGGTGGCGTGACGCCGCGGGAGGAGATTGACAAGTTGGTGGCCGGCCTGGCGGACCATCCGCAGGTGGTCATTCTGTCGGACGAGATTTATTCCAACATGCTCTACGATGGCCGGGAGCACGTGAGTCTCCTGCAGTATCCGGAAATTCGTGACCGCGTCATCATGTTGGACGGCTGGTCGAAGAGTTACGCCATGACCGGATGGAGGCTGGGTTACGCGGTCTGGCCGGAGGTGATGGTGGATGCGGTCACGCGACTTTGCATCAACGACCATTCCTGCGTGAATGCCTCGGCCCAATAC
>CAKZMS010000177.1 GCA_937128785.1 uncultured Opitutaceae bacterium
CGGGCCTCCCCCGCCGCCCGAACGGCCTCGATCTCGGCCGGCGCCACGCCCTCGGGCTGGTCGGCCCGCCACGGCTCGACCCGCCGCCCCCGCAGCCTGGCCCCGAGCAGGAATCCAAGGTCCGTGGCGATGCCCGTCATGTGCGTTGTGCGCACGATCAGGCCCATGTACGTCGACGCCATCGCGTTCTGCAGGCCCGCCGCCATCGCCGCCAGCGACGACTGGCAAGACCTGCTCGATCCTGAACTGTCGCAATGGGTGATCTTCATGGGCGCTCCCCACACCTCCACCGATATTGAGGGCTACGAAAAATTTGACGACGTGACCACCGGGACCCCGATCGGGTTGCACCAGGATCCCAAGCAGGTCTTCACCACCCGTCAGGGTTGGGGCGGCCGAACCGAACTCGTGGTCTCAGGCGAAATTTTCGCCGGACTCGTTACCAAGGAAGTCTTCGACGACTACCACCTCGTCGTGCAGTTCAAGTGGGGCGATAAAAAGTGGGAGCCGCGCCTGCACGCCCAGCGCAATTCCGGGGTGCTTTATCATAGCGTCGGGGACTACACCGATTTTTGGAACGTCTGGATGACCTGCCTTGAGGCCGAGGTAATGGAAGGCGACAGTGCCGACTTCATTTCGCTGGGTGATGTCCGCGCCAAAATTCCGGCTGTAGGCGGACGAAAGATTTATCACTACGACCCGAATGCGGACCTCGTTCCCTTTTCATGGCTGGAAGGATTTGATACCGGCCGCTGCCGCAAACCTGGCGACCCCGAGAAACCCCATGGCCAATGGAACACCCTCGAGATCATCACGCTCGGCAACCAAACCCTGCACGTGCTCAACGGCGTGGTGGTCATGCGCGTGGTGGATCCCGAAGTGCGGATCGACGGCGAGTGGCGACCGATGGAAGCCGGCAAAATCCAACTTCAATCGGAAGCCGCCGAAGTGTTTTATCAGGACATCAGAATCAAGCCCATCACCGCCTTCCCCAAGGCCTACGCGGGCTACGTAGACTGAACAGACGAGCTGAGCAAAGCGTCTTACAAACGTTGGGTCACGACCGGCTGGGGCAAATCAACCCCGGGTTGAGGCACCCTCTGCTCGAGTTGTTTCCGATAGGAGTCCAACTGCTCCGCATATTTCGGGTCATCCGCCAAATTATTCCACTCCAGCGGATCCGTGCGGGTATCGTAGAGTTCTTCTCTGCCGTTCTCATAGCGGACGTAGCGCCAGTCTCGTGAACGCAGCGCATAACTCTCCCGGCCGGGATCGTAGCGCTCACGCCATTTGTAGAGCGCGGTCAGTGCGGCCTCGGGTCCGTCCCAATCGCCGTGCTCCGGATCCGCCAACAGCGGCACCATGCTGAATCCATCCAGGGGATGGCCTTGGTCGTTTTTACGGGTATCGCCTTCCACCCCACACAGCTCCACGAGGGTGGGATAGATATCGATCAGAGAAACGGGGTGCTCGCACACCGTGCCCGCTGGCGCCAATCCGGGAGCCCGCACAATCAGGGGCACCTGCGTGCTCTCCTGCCACAGCGAGTTTTTGTAGAGATAGTCTTTTTCGCCCATGCCCCAGCCATGATCACTGGTGAAGATGATCACGGTGTTCTCCCGCAAGGAACTGCCATCGATGGCATCGAGGATCTTGCCAATCTGCTCATCCACCGAAGCCACGCTGGCCAGGTAGGCTTGAATGAACCGGCGCAAACCTTCGTCGTTCTCCGGATAAGAAGCGACCAGGTCTTCGAATAGTCGCCGGCCCATATCCTCGGAGCGATTCCGACTCGGCTCCCAGCCCCCTAAAAGGGTGCGCACCGAACGGGCATGCGTGTCGTCAATGTCATCTGGTCGAATCTCCGGGAGTCGGATTTCTTCCAGCGGAAACATGTCAAAGAAGCGTTGGGGCACGATGAGGGGCGTGTGCGGTCGCATGAACCCGACTCCCATAAAAAACGGTTTTCCGGACGGGTCCGCCGCCAATTTTTCAAGATGCTCCACCGCCCAATCTCCGTTGATTTCATCGGCCGTCTGATCGTGATCATCCGGCCCGTCGACTCGCAGAATACGCTGGCTGCCCCACCGACCCGTCACCCAATGCAACGGCTTTCCCGATGGACCGACTCGGCCATCAAGGTTGACCAGAGGCCCAAACGATCCGTCCACCGCACCAATTTCACTGTAAGGGGGCAGCACATCGGGGTGAGCGAACCGATCTTCGCCATCGGTCGGGAACGGCCCATAGTCCGCCGCGTGCGCGAAAGTGTCCCATTCGCTGTTCACCTCGTGGTGCATGAGTTTTCCGGTGCCGAGGGTGTAGTAACCGTTGGCCCGCAGGTGGTGCATCAGGGTGCGCGAGTTCTGGAGCACGCCGTAGTCATCCCAACGGTTGAAACCAAACAGGCCGGAGTTATGGGGATAGATCCCGGTGAACATGCTGCCCCGGGAGGAACCGCAGATCGGCACATTGGTGTGCGCCTGATTGAACATCACCCCGCTGCGGGCCAACCGATCCAGCGGCGGCGTGAGGGCCTGCGGGTGACCGTCCATGGGTTCGATGTAGTCGTTAAGATCATCACACATGATCAGCACGACATTCGGGCGGGAATCCCATCCTTGGCCTAAAACAGGA
>CAKZMS010000178.1 GCA_937128785.1 uncultured Opitutaceae bacterium
GCCATCCGGCGAGGGAGGCCACGGCATCTTCCGTCACGCGCTTGCCGTCGCAGTTACGCAGCAGCGACTCCAAAACCAACCGGATCGAAACCGGCAGGCGATCGACGGCGTAACCCGCCTCCTTGAGTGCGGGCAGTGAATAGAGAGAGTGCGTGGCGCCGTTGGCTTCGAACGTGCCGCGCGTGTTAAACGGATTGGGAAGACTCATGTGTAGGATTTATCGATTCAGTTCTAATACGTAGCGGTAGGCTCCGAACGGAAGATCGTCCGGGCCCCGCAGAAGTTGGGCGGGAGTTCCCGCCCGGGATTTACCCGGCGAGGGCCGCCTTGATGGCGTCAAATGTCGGCAACTCGGTGGGAGCCGGAGTTTGCTCGGCGTATTTCACGACGCCGTCGGCTCCAATCACGAACGCCGCGCGGGCGGAGGTGTCGCCCACGCCGGCCAGCATGGGGAAGACCACATCATAGGCCTTGGTCACCTCTTTGTTCAGATCACTCGCGAGGGTGGTCTTGATGTTGTTGGCGTTGGCCCAGGCTTCCTGGGCGAACGGGCTGTCGACACTGACGCCGATAACGCGGGCGTTCAGGTCATCATACGCCGAGATGCCGGCGGTGACGTCACAGAATTCCTGCGTGCAGACCCCGGTGAAGGCCAAGGGGAAGAACAACAACACGGTCGACTTGCCGCCATTGTCGCTCAGCGTCACGTCAGCGAGACCGTCAGCGGTTTTGCTTTTGAGGGTAAAATCAGGGGCGGTGGAACCTACGGCGATGGGCATGATGAAGTGGATTGATGTATAATGGATGATCTCGCCAAAACAGCTGACGAAAAGGAGCGCTAACTTACCGCCTCCCTGAAATAAGCCGCAACCCGTTTTTACAACTAGAAGCACCGTTATTTTGCGAAAGGCCGCGAACATTAGCTGCGCTGTGTTCAATCGAGGCTCTTCTGCCCACAATTCCCCCTTGCCCCCGCCAAACTGAGACCGCTTTGCTCTGCCTCTTGCCCATGACCATTCTAGACGAGCTCCAATGGCGCGGCCTCTATGCCGACTGTACCGATCTCGATGCGCTGACCCAGCGCCTCGCCGAAGGTCCGACGACCCTTTACGCCGGCTTCGACCCCACGGCCGACAGCCTTCACGTGGGCAACCTGGTCCCCCTCCTCGCCCTGCGCCGCTTCCAAGACCACGGTCACCATCCCATCGCGTTGGCCGGAGGCGCGACCGGTATGATCGGCGATCCCTCGGGGAAGTCGTCGGAGCGCAACCTGCAGACCCCGGATCAGGTGGCGGCCAATATCGCCGCCATTCGCGATCAACTGGCCAAGTTCCTCGATTTCGATTCCGCCAGCAACCCCGCCCAACTCGTGGACAACTCCAGTTGGACGGCGCCATTCAGCTATCTGGAATTTCTCCGCGACGTCGGAAAGCACTTTCCCGTCAACCTGATGTTGGCCAAGGACAGCGTGCGCACCCGCCTCGAAGAAGGCGGCATCAGCTACACCGAATTCAGCTACATGCTGCTGCAGGCCCATGATTTCCATCACCTGCGTGAGGCGAACAACTGCGAACTCCAAGTCGGCGCGACCGACCAATGGGGCACCATCACCGCCGGCCCCGAGCTCATTCGCCGCAAAACCGGCAACCC
>CAKZMS010000179.1 GCA_937128785.1 uncultured Opitutaceae bacterium
CGAACGTGGTCCATTTTGTGATCTTCCAGCCATTCGGCCAAGTCTCCAGAGATGTGTAAGCGGTGGCTGGACCGCACGTTGCTCGGCTGGTTCAGGCCTGCGAGTTGATACCCATCACATGATGGGGAGTTCTTTAGGCTATGGAATCTCAGACTGCGTTTCTCAGGTCGCTCGGGGTTGAGATCCTCGAAAGCGGGCATCGTCGTTGGCCGGAGGCGGTTAAGGCTCAGGCGGTTGCCGAAACACTGGAGCCCGGCATGACGGTCAAGGTGGTAGCTGCACGCTACGGGGTGATGCCGAATCAGTTGTCAAGATGGCGGCGCCTAGCACAGCAGGGGGAGCTGAACCTGCCTAGTGCCGAAATATCAGATGAGCCGACAACCTTTGCGCAGCTGGTTTCGTGTGATGCTGAACCCCCAAGGGCTGCACAGCCCTCGGGTCCGTTCGCCGACGGTCTGCGCCTCGTCTTCGGTAACGTGAGGATCGAGCTCGCCGCTGACACTGCGGCGGCGCGGATCGCCGAGATCGCGCACGCGCTTGAGGCAACAGTATGATGATGCCGTCCCACAAGGTCCGCATCCTTGTGGCGACGCAGCCAGTCGATTTCAGGAAGGGCCATGACGGGCTTGCCGCGATGGTGCAATCAGCTTTGAAGGAAGATCCGTTCACTGGCACTGTGTTCGTGTTCAGGGCGAAGCGCGCCGATCGATTGAAGATCCTATTCTGGGACGGTAGCGGGCTGGTGCTGACCTACAAGCGGCTTGAGGAGACGAGCTTCACCTGGCCGGTGGTGCGGGACGGCGTGATGACCCACGTCGGCCAAGTCGGCGATGCGCAGACGGTCGAGTCCGGTTACGAATCGGCCAAGGTCTGTGCCCTTAATACATTGGCGAATCTAAAGGCCGCGGTCGGTTCGCTCGATAAAATCAAACGGCTGGTCTACGTGGGGGGCTACGTGAACGCCGTCGCGGGGTTCGCCGAAAGCCCGGCGGTGATCAACGGGGCGAGCGATTTGTTTATCGAAGTTCTTGGCGAAGCGGGGCGCCATGCCCGGGCCGCCGTAGCGGTGGCCGGCTTGCCCAAAGATTCGACGGTTGAAATTCAGGTCGTCGCCGAGATCGGGGCATAAAAAAGAGGCGCCTTGTGGCGCCTCTTGGAAAAATTATCAGAGCATCGGATGGTGCGGCTCACTGTCCGCTTCGTAGTCGATGCCGGGCAGTCCGAAACCGAACATCTTCAAGAACTCCTCCCGGTAGCCGACGATGTCGGTGAGCTCTTCGAGGTTTTCCGTCGTAACCCGGGGCCAGATTGCGGCTCCTTCGGTCTGCACCTCTGGTTTCATTTCGAGGTCGTCGATGCGCACGCGACCGGCTTCATCAAGCTGGAGATCGGCACCATTGTAGAGGCGCTCGGCGAACAACCGCTGCATCTGTTCAATACAGCCTTCATGAGTGCCGTTGGCCTTCATGATCTTGTAGAGAATCGAAATATAGAGGGGGACCACGGGGATGGCGGAGCTGGCCTGGGAAACGAGGGCTTTGTTGACCGAAATCAACGCACGGCCATTGGCGTCGATTCCCTTGAGCTTGGCATCGATGCGGGCGCAGGCCGCCTCGAGGTCGTTTTTGGCGAGTCCGATGGTGCCGTTCTTGTAGATGTCCCAGGTTACTTCGGGGCCGATGTAGGAATATGCCACGGTGGTCGCACCCGGGGCAAGCACGCCGGCTCCGTCCAAGGCATTGATCCAACGTTCCCAGTCGTCACCACCCATCACCGCGACGGTATCGGCGATTTCGGCTTCGGAAGCGGGATCGATCGTGATTTCGCTGACAATTCCCCGGTCGGTATCGACCGTGCGGTTGGAGTAGGTTGTGCCCACGGGCTTGAGCACGGATTTGTGCACCGTGCCCGTGTCGGGATGGGTGCGACGGGGCGAGGCGAGTGAATATACCACCAAATCAATGGACCCCATATCATCCTTGATGGCTTGGATCACGTCGGATTTCATCTCGTTCGAAAACGCATCGCCGTTAAAATTACGGGCGTAGAGACCCGCTTCCCGTGCCTTGGCCGTAAAACCGATGGAATTATACCAACCGGCCGTGCCCAGACGGTCTTCCTCCGAGGGGCGTTCAAAAAACACGCCCATCGTATTGGCGCCGCAGCCGAACGCCGCCGCAATCCGCGAGGAAAGGCCGAAGCCGGTGGAGGATCCAATCACGAGGACGTTCTTGGGACCGCCGGAAATGGAGCCCTTCGATTTGACGTAATCGATCTGCTGTTGAACGTGTGCTGCGCATCCTTCCGGGTGAGAAGTTACGCAAACGAAGCCGCGAACACGGGGTTTGATGACCATGGGCGCAGGCTTCATGCCTGCCGCGCGGCTGGCAAGGCCGGAAACGTACCGCGTTTACCGGATCCAGTCCGCCTGAAATGACTCGAACCGAGAGTCAGAGCCCGGCAATGGAAGCCGTAAGATAATGCGGATCGGGCGCTCCCGATCCGCGCTCTGCTTGAAGCCAATGATTTGGTCTGAATCGGTCGATTCCGTCGGCATCTGCAAGGCTCGGCTTTCGCTCTCGCCGATGATCAATATCTCAAGACCGTGTGTTTGGGCGGGGGTCAGATTTGACGGCAGCAGCATGAATCCGGCCGCGAGGTCATCCGACCATAGCGCGGTGATCGGCGCGCGCGGCGGCATACCACGCCAGATCAAAGCCCGGCAGGTC
>CAKZMS010000180.1 GCA_937128785.1 uncultured Opitutaceae bacterium
CGTCGTTAGTTTATTCAACGGCAACTCGATGTAATCATCCCGGAGTAGGCGCTCCCGCCAGGCTCCCGAACCTTCGGTCGACCCGGGCTCTTTTGCGGAAGTTTCTTTTAGGTATAACCGATCCGCGGAGACTTCCAAGATTCCCGCATGCGCGGTCAAGACGTCTTGGCCGATAATCCCGTGTAAACTCACGCCGGCAAGTGAACTCAAACCCGGCAACACCGCCCCGAGATCGACCGCCGCAACTTCGGACAATTCCAGTTCGTGTTTCGCAATCGAAAGAGATTCCACCGGATAGAGCTTGGACTGCGCGGTGCCGCCTGCTCCCGCACTGGGTATAACTCCCTGCGCTGAGTCAGCCTCAATCCCGAAGTGATGCAACGAGCTCGGATCCAAGACCGTGGCTCCCGCCCCCGTATCCAAGATAAAATAACCACTCTCCCCGTTGAGCGAAGCCCTCAGCCAATGATGGCCCGTCGAGATACGGTGCAGCTCTACCCCAAAATACTCCTGGTCCGGTAACAGCGTCTCCAATCGCGAAGACGCCGCATCCACGCATGCACTGTTCCCCACCAGAATCAGGGCCTTCCCCCCGTAAAAAACCCTCTGGCAAAAACGACGAAATAAAGGGGCAGCGTCCATGGCACGGAGACTTAACGAGGCTCTTCATCATTGCGCAATCACCCTTCGTTCGATCCGCCACCACGAATCAAAGTCCCCACCGCGTTGCCTTAGGGCCAAGCTTCTTCGCAGGCAAATTTCAGGCAGCATTCTGCCACCCAGCTCCGTGAAAGTCCGCGCAACCTGGGGTCAAAAAAAAGCCCCGAAGACCGGAAGTCTTCGGGGCGGTTAATGCTGGGTAATTGAGCTGCGCGGCCGGGCTTACTGGTCGCTGCTCGGACTCGCGTCGCGCAGGTAGCGCACATAGTCCGACTCCGGGCCGAGGAAGAGCGTCGTCTTGTCTCCGATGGAACGACTGTAGCTTTCCAGCGAACGGAAGAACGAGAAGAACTCCGGATCGGCGCCCACGGCTTCATTGTAGATCCGGGTCGCTTCGGCGTCGGCCTCACCCCGAATGATCTCCGCCTGACGGCGTGCCTCGGAGGTGATTTGGGCGAGTTGACGTTGGGTGATACCATCGATCTCGGCGGCACGACCCTGACCCTCGGAGCGGAATTGCTCAGCGATGCGTTGGCGTTCCGCGATCATGCGTTCAAACACGCGCTGCTGCACGGCCTGCACGTAGTCGATGCGTTTGATCCGAATATCGACCAACTCGATGCCGTAGTCGGGCATCTGCACACTGGCTTTTTCCAGGATCGATTTCACCAACTCCTGACGACCGCTGGCGACGCGTTTGAGCAGAATCTCCTCGTCGCCTTCGCTGACCGCCTGAGCGCGTTTCAGATCCTCTTCCGAGATCTCCCAGTCCTTCGACCGCACGATTTCAACGAGGTCAGCGGCGGAGATATGGTCACGCACCACGGAGTCGAGGATGTCGTTCAAGCGCAGCGTGGCGCCGCGCTCGTTCTGCACACTCTTCAAGAACGTGAGCGGATCGATGATCCGCCAACGCGCTGTCGTATCCACCGAGATGAACTGCTCACCGCGGGTCGGGATTTGATTGGGATCACCATCCCACGAGAGCAGCCGCTTGTCGAAACGACGCACCTCTTGGATGAAGGGCACCTTGAAGTGCAGACCCGGTTCGGTGATCGGACCGCCGACCGGCGCACCGAGTTGAACGATGATGGCCTGTTCAGCTTCATCGATGGTATAGGCCGATGAAGACAGCACCACGCCACCTACCACCAAAGCGATGATGAAGCTGACAACGGTTAGACTTTGGCGATTCATTTTCCACCTCCCATCGGCAGCGCGGTGCTGCCTTGTCCGAGATTAAGAAGCGGGATCGGCGAACTGACTCCGTCCTCCATGATGTAAACCGGTCCGGCATTGGGCAGAACCTGATCGATCATTTCCAAATAGAGCCGCTGCCGCGTTATCGCGGGCGCGTTCGCATACTCCGAAAGGATGGCGGTGAAGCGACCGCCCTCACCGAGCGCTCGGTTCACCCGCTCGGCGCGGTAGGCCTCGGCTTCGGCGATGATCTGCAAGGCTTCACCCTCGGCCCGCGGGATGACTTGGTTACGACGCTTCTCAGCTTCGTTGATGAGTCGTTCGCGTTCCTGTTCGGCCTGATTGACCTCATTGAAGGCCGGTTTGACCGTTTCGGGAGGCGTCACGTCCTGGAGTTCGATCGTATTGATCTGCACGCCCAGATCGAAGCTGTTGAGCAGATCCTGCAGCTCGTAGCGGGCGTCCGTGGCAACCTTCACGCGCTTTTCGGTGAGAACGTCGCTGCCGAGACTGTTACCCACGATCCGCCGCATCACGGCTTCCGAGTTGTCGCGAATCGTCTGGAAGGGATCACGCGCCTCGTGGAGGAACTTGGAGGCATCCGCGATCTGGAACTGGACCACCCACTCGACGTCGATGACCTTGAGGTCACCGGTCAACATGAGGGACTCACCGCGGTGCTCCCGGTTCTTCACGTATTGGGTGCGCTCGCCTACATTGAGGGTTCGGAAACCGAACTCTTCTTTGAGGACGCGGGCAGTGGGCACGAGTTGGGCCCGGTCGATGCCGAACGGGATTTTGAAATGAAAGCCTGGTGGCTTGATGTCGATGACGGCGCCGAAGCGCTTCACGACGGCTTCTTCTTCCGGTTGCACGGTGTAGAAGCTGGTGAAGGCCGCGAACCCGATGATCGCGAGGATCGGAATCGGAAGCAGGGCCTTGAACTGCTGCAACAATGCATCGATCGGCGGAAGGCCGTTACCTCCTGAGGAGGGATATGATGAGTTTGCCATAAACTGAGGTGGGGAATGAGTGATTGCCGGGAAAGAGTCCCGAGTGTCCAACCTCCTCTCGTTTCCCGATCACGCAAGGACAACCCGTCGTTTCCGCCCTTCTCTGGAAAATAAGCCGGGCGTTGTAATCACAAAATCAGCCCGAACCGGGTTGGCTCGCGTCCTGTCTACCCGATTGGATGATTTCCCGCTACTTCACCACCCGCGCTCGGTAGCTGTCGCGGTATTTCACGCCGCGTTGGCCCCCTTGG
>CAKZMS010000181.1 GCA_937128785.1 uncultured Opitutaceae bacterium
CTACTCAGCACGGGCGTAACGATCGAGCGACTGGAGGTCCACGGTCCGGCCGCCGAACTCGAGAAACTCCACGGTCCCATGGCCGAGTTGTCGCCGACTTTCTACACGCTGGAAGATGGTTTCCGGCGCTAAGGCGGGGAAGCTAGTCTAGAGATTGTTTGAAGGACTCCGCCGCGTCGGCGAGGGCATTTTTCCAACTGCGGAACTCACCTGCAATCACCAGCATCTGGGCGCCTTGCCCGCGACGGCGCTCGGCTTCATCGGTTGAGAAGGTCGGACCGCCAAATGCCTTGCCGTGTTTCCGGCACGCATCAGCCACGGCTTGCCACGCATCGTCCAACGTGAGGTCGGCGCGGTCCTTGAGCCGTAGACCCAAATCGCCCGGGCCGACGAAGATGAGATCCACGCCCGGAACCGCGGCGATGGCATCGGCGTGGGCCACGGCCTCCGGGGTTTCGATCTGCACAGCCAAAAAGGTCTCGCGCTGGGCCCAGGCGACATAGTCGTCAATCGAGTGCCCGCCAAAGTCGGAATCAAACCCCACCCCATCGAGACCCCGGTTACCGATCGGGGGAAACTGCACGGCCTGCACCAACTGCTCCGCCTCAGCCGCCGTGGACACCATCGGGAGCAGCAGGCCCGCGGCCCTGTCTTCCAAAAATCGATACAACGCCGGCGCCTCGCTAGTCGGCCGGCGCACCATAATATCGATGTCGAAAACATGGGCGAAGGCCAACAACGCCTGAACCTCGCGGGTGGTCATGGCGCGGTGTTCGAGGTCCAACCAAATGCAATCGAATCCACTGCGCGCAGCATTGCCGACAAAGCCGGGAATATAGTGCCCGAGGTTGCAGGTGCGAATGGCTTCGCCAGCCCGGATCCGGGCGAGGGTTTTACTCGTTCTCATAAGGATGCGGATTGGTTCTCCAACATGAACAGTGCCTGCGCGGCGCGGATACGAGCGTCGTCATACTCGTCATAGAGTTGGCTGATCAATTGGGGGACTGCCTCCATCGCGCCGATCTCACCCGCAAACGTGGCGGCCGCCGTGCGAATCCATTCGTCGCCGGAAGTCAGGTTGGCCAGCAGTTGCTCGCGGCCCGCCTCGTCACCCAACGCTGCCATGGCATGATCCAACATGGCCCGATGCCGGGGATCGGTGGCGTCACCAAGTCGACCACGGATAAGCGCGATGTCCGACTCCTCGCCGACCCGGCCCAGCACCCAGGCGGCCAATCGAAACATGGCCGGATCGGGGGCGGTCGCCAAAAAACTGCGGAGATATCGCATTGCCGCCGCCTGATCCCGACCTTCGCCGTGGGCGGCCAAGGCCGCGGCCGCCATCAGCTTGAGCGTGGGATTTTCAACCTGGGTAAAGGCAGTCCACAGCTGAAAGCCGTCGCCGCGCCATCCGACCTTGAACAGACTTTCGGCCGCGTGCACGTGGCCATAGGGATCGGGCAGATCCAAGATCGCAAACATCACCACGGCACGTCGGTGGTCTCCCGCCCTCACCAACTCGCGGGCCAGGCCACCACGACGCTGATCATCGGTCTCCACATCCAAGCGCGGTAACAACGATCGCCGCACTTCGTCGCCCTGCCCCGCAATCGTCAGCGCCTCGGCGGCGTGCATTGCCGGCCAAAAGGCATCGCCGTGCAGTCCCACATGCAGCACGTGCAACGCCAGCGCGCGCTGCTCCGCATTCATGACGGCAGCGCGGGTGAGCGGCAGCGAAACGATCACCGCCAACAAAAACATCCCGGCATGCCTCATACCGTTTCCTTTCTTCGGCCCAAGTAACACGCGGGCACACCCACCACCACGCCCACGAACAGGGCTGACGGCGAAATCCACTGGAAGCTGACCGGGTCCAATCCCGTCACGGGATCGACGCCCCAAATCACGCCGGAGAAGGATACGGAACCCGCCGTGAGCACACTGGCGATCGTGCCAATCCACACGCCACGGGCGTGGGCGAAGGGCACGAACAATGCGTAGAAAAACAACAGCGCGATCGGCACGGTGAACAGGTTCACGATCTTGTTGGTCACCGCCATGAAGTTGCCGGGCACCTGATCCATGAAGCTGCTGCCCACCACGACCAAGGCCCCGATGATGACTGCCATCCACCGAGAAAAATACACCTGTCTGGCGGCATCGACCTCACCGCTTTTGATCCGCCCCACCACCTCGGCCATGACCACGGCGGTGATCGAGTTTACGCCGGAGTCGATACTCGACATCGCCGCGGCGAAGAGTCCGGCGACCACCAAACCCGCCACCACCGGCGGCAGCTCAAACGCAATGAAATGCGGGAACAGTTTATCGGCCTGCTGCGCCACGCCACTGGGATCAGGCAAGAGTTCGGGAAACGCCTCGAAGTATCCCAGCAGCGCCAGACCGACCAGCCCGAGAGTCACGCCCACGATACAGCTTACCGTGAGTTGCATGCCCAGCGCCCGGCGGGCGGCCTTGGCATCTTTGGTCGCCATGAAGCGCTGCACGGAAACCTGGTCACCCGCCATGGTGGCAATCATCCACAGGAATACCGACAGGATCGATCCAAAGACCGTGATCCGGGTCGACGGATCGAAGCTGAACAGGGGCTGCTGGTCCCAGCTGTCCGGCCACTCCGTGGGAAACCATCCCAAGCCGCCAACTTTCCACGTCACCGTCCCGATCACCAACAGAGCTCCCCCATACAACAGAATGGTCTGCATCAGATCCGTGATCACGACCGCCCGAAGTCCACCCAGGGACGTATAAACGATGGCGAAAAATCCCGTGACCATCACGATCAACGGGATCGCCGCCTCGGGCGCACCAATCATAATTGCGATCGCCTTGGCCGTCAGGTAGACCAGCAAGGCCATCCAGACCAATCGCAGGAGCAGGAACATCGAGGCCCCCAGCAACCGCACGCTCACGCCCAAACGTTCCTCCAACAGCGCATAGGCACTCGTGACGCGTTGCCGCATGTAAACCGGCAGCACCACAAAACCGAGCACGAGGAAGACGAACGGATAGGCAATGTAGTTGGACAGGTAAACCGGCCCCTTGCCGGAGACCTCTCCCGGGATCGCCAAGTAAGTGATCGTGCTCAACAGCGTGGCAAACAGCGAAACCCCGATCAGCACCGGATTCATCGCGCCGGAGCCGATGAAATAATCCGACGCCGAGGTCTGGCGTCGCCCGAAATAGCTCCCCAGTGCGATGGTCGAAATCGCGTAGATCCCGACAATTATCCAGTCAATGACGGCCATGCTCGAGCGACACCGTGGCGGCGCCTCCCCGCCCTGTCTAGCTCACATCAACGAATGAAAATTCATTCGGTCATCGGGTCCGGCGTGGGCACGTCAAAGGTGACCACCACGGGACGATGATCACTGGCCCGCAGGACATCAGGCCCGTCGGGAATCCAGCCGGTTCCGTCCTGCACCCATGGTATCAAGAGCTCGGATACCATGACAAAATCAACCCGGGAGTATTCGTCGTTGCGCCGGTAGCGGTGGGTCCAGGTTTCACCCCGGGAATCCGCCGCCGGCACGAGCGTGCTGATGGGCCGTTCGCCGATGCGCGAGAAAGCGCGCACCGGTCGGTGCATCGGACCTTCATTAAAGTCTCCGGCGATGATGAAACGGGCCTGATCCGGCTCGGGAAAGAGCGCCAGTATCCGGCCCCGGGCCGCCGTGGCTTCCTTGCCGCGCCGCAGACTCGCGGACGGATCGTCGCGGCGCTCGGTCCGGCGGCTTTTCAGGTGCACCACAAACAAGGCCACCTCACCCGCGCTGGTTTCGAAGCGCACTTCCAGCATGCCGCGCTTCACCAGTTCGCGACCGGAGAAATACTTAAAATCCAAATCGGTGTGACGCCCCACATGAGTCAGTGGTCGCCGACTCAGCACGCCGACCTTGCGCTGTTCATCGACCGCATCGAGCACCACGGCTTCATCGTAGACGAGTCCTTCGCGGCGCAAGTCGCGTTGCAGCTCATAGAGAAACTCGCTGCCCCCGATTTCCTGCAGCGCCAGCACATCGGCATCCGGTTCGGCCCGCTCGCCGATCAGCGCGTCAAAGGCGTCGGCACCGGCCCCCTCCTGCCACCGCAAACCGCGTGTGGAAATACCCAGCGCATGGATCCCGTTTGCCCCCTCATAGATCGAGGTGATCCGGGCATCGCGCCAAATGCGCGAGACGCCGTATTCGGTCAGATAGCCATAGCCACCCAGGATCTGAATCCCCAGATCCGCCGACCGAATGCCCGCCTCCGAGCCAAAGACCTTGCAGATCGGGGTCAGGAATTCGACCAGCGCCGGGCGGTTGCCCAGCTCCATCTCGACCATGGTCAGATGGCACATGGCCCGCGCCCCCAGGGCCAGGCTTTTCTGTTCGTTCAGCATGCGGCGCACATCGGGGTGATCGCTCAACATCGCCGGGGCCCCATCGGCCCGCCGCCCCTGTTGCCGCTCGTCGGCATAGGTTTGGGCAATGTGGTGGGCCCGGCTCGCATGGGCCACCCCCTGCAACGCCACGTCGATGCGGGCATGGTTCATCAGCGTGAACATGGCCAACAGACCCGCCCCTTCGTCACCGATCAGCTCTGCACTGGCCTTGTCAAAGGCCAACTGACAGGTGGGAGAGGCGTGCAGCCCCAGTTTTTCCTCGATCCGCGTCACCGTCACAGCGTTGCGCACCCCGTCCACATGGGACGGGCACAGGAACAGCGACAGGCCTTTGATTC
>CAKZMS010000182.1 GCA_937128785.1 uncultured Opitutaceae bacterium
ATGCGCCCCTCGACTTCCGGCGTCTACGGAAACGCGACCGCTTGGCGCGACGTAATCCCTCCCGGCTACACGCTGCCTGGTTGGCTGCAAGATCAGGGCTACTACACTTATGGTGTCGGCAAGCTCTTCCACACCAGCCGACAAATTCGGACCGAGGACTGGGATGCCTATCCGCAGAATCTATCGGACGGATCCATCGACCAAACCCAAACCCATTCCGCCGCTACCATCGAGGTCCCGACCACCCGCGGCACCAAACGCTACAAGGCGGGGGATCTCTCCATTGCCGAACTCGCCACCGGCGACGAAGCCCAACGCGATCACGCGACGGTTTCGGCTGCGATTCAGGCCCTGCAAGACCAGTCGGGCGAACAACCGTTCTTCATCGCCTGCGGTATTTTCCGTCCGCACCTGCCTTGGCACGTGCCGGCGAAGTATTTTGATCTCTACCCGGAAGACCAAATCCAACTGCCCCCCTATCGGGCGGACGATCTCGCCGACATCCCCCACGCCAAACCCAAGCCCGAACATCTCGACATCCTCGAAGAGGGCTCATGGAAAAAAGCCATTCGGGCCTACCTGGCTTCGGTCACCTACGCCGACATGGAGGTGGGCCGTATTTTGGACGCCCTCGAATCGTCCCCCCACGCCAAGAACACCATTGTGATTCTGATGGGCGATCACGGCTGGCACCTCGGCGAAAAACTTCAATGGCGCAAAGCCCTGCTGTGGGAAGAGGCCAATCGCACTCCCTACATTTGGGCCGGGCCCGGCATCCATGGGGTGCGCGGTCGCACCGATGCCGTGGTCGATCTGATGAGCCTTTGGCCCACGATCGCCGATTTCGTAGGTGCCCCGCCTCCCACTCACGTGGAGGGCACTTCGGTCATGCCGCTCCTCGAAAATCCGAACATGCCTTGGAACGGCCCTCCGGCCCTGAGCACCTGGCATTTTAACAACCACACGGTCCGCACCGATCGTTGGCGCTACATCCGGTGGGACCACGGTGGAGAAGAGCTCTACGATCACGACGCTGATCCCTACGAGTGGTATAATCTGCTGCATGCTTCCAACGCCGACCGCGCGGACGGCCTTGATCTTACCGCCATCGTCGCCGAGCTCCGCGCCCATTTCCCCACCACCAACCGCACACCCGAAGAAGCCAAAATCCACTTCGCGGAGCGAAGTATCAAGTAACAGGTATCAAGTAACAAAACAGTCACCTTGCCTTGCCCTAGATCCACGTAGGCGGGTGCCTCACTGCCCCTTCATTCTCTTCGTTTCCTTCTGTAACAACCCCATGCTGCCTCTCCGCATCCTTCGCCTCCTGACACTTGTCGCTTGCTACTTGTTACTTCCGATCAGCGGCTTCGCCGCTGAGCGGCCCAACATCGTGGTGATCCTCGCTGACGATCTCGGCTACGGTGACCTGAGTTGCTACGGCCAAAAGGACTTCACCACGCCGCATCTCGACGCACTCGCCGCTCGCGGCATTCGGTTCACCGATGCCTACGCCGGCGCGCCGGTCTGCGCCCCCTCCCGTTCCGCGCTCTTGACCGGTCAGCACGT
>CAKZMS010000183.1 GCA_937128785.1 uncultured Opitutaceae bacterium
CGTCCTCACTCAACGGTTCGGCGGTGGCCAGCGTCGGGCACATGACGAGATGAACCGGAGCCGGGTCCTGCCCGATTTGCTCGGCCAGCACCGCTCCCCGGGCACTGGGCGTGATGCCAACCAATTGGTGAATAGGCCCCGGGAAAGACATCAGAACAGACTGGAACGAAGGCTGACCAAACTAGGCCGCCGGGGGGATCAGGTCGGAGCTCAGGCCCTCGCGCGCCGCCGCTTCCTCGGCGGTTTTTTTGGAACTGCCCCGGCCGGATCCGATGAGTTGAGCCGGCAGGTAGACCCGTGCCTCATATTCGCGGGCATGGTCTTCACCGGAGACGTGGGATGCCTCATAGCGCAGGGCGCTGTTGCCGTGGTGCGGTTGGATCCGTTCCTGCAACCGTCCTTTGGGATTGTTGCTTTCAATGACCTTGTCGAGGCGGTCGGGGAGATCGCCGTAGAGGCGCAGAATGACGTCGTGCGCCGCCCCGTATCCACCGTCCTGATAGACAGCGCCCAGCAGGGCCTCAAACGCATCCTCCAACGCCGATTCGCGCAGTCGCCCGCCGGAGGCGTTTTCCGCAGCGGAAAGCTTGAGGGCGTCGCCGAGAGCAATCTCCTGCGCGAGTTTGGCGAGGTAGGTTCCGTTGGTGAGCGCCGCGCGGCGTTTGCTGAGATCGCCCTCCCGTTCATCGGGGAATTTTTGGAAAAGGGCCGTGGTGAGGACGAGTTGCAGCACGGCGTCGCCGAGGAACTCCAGGCGCTGGTTGCTCGCGGTCTCGTCCGGGTTGTCCTGCAGCCACGAGGGATGGGTCAGCGCCAGATCGAGTAAACTCTCATTCTGGAACTCGTAATCCAAATGGGTCAGTAGTTGTCGGGTGGCTGCAGTCATGGTTTCAGGAGGAGGCACTGGAGTAGCGTTTGATACCGCGGCGGAAGACGCCGACGCCGAGCGCCAACCAAATCGCCGTGGTCCCCAGCATCCAAAGGGTATCATGCCACGAAAGCCCGGAAATCAACGTGCGGGCCGGGGCGTTGCTGATCACCACCATGGGCAGAATCCAAACAAAGATAACATTGGTGACCCCGCTGAAGGCCTGTTTGGGCAGGCGGGAGAATTCGTAGAGGGTGAAGTAGCCCCCCTCGACCCCGCGGGTGCCGATGGTCCAGAAACTGACCGAAGCCAGCAGCAGCACGATGGCGTAGCTGATCACCAGACCGCAGCCGACGAAGAGCCCGTAGATGGCGATGTCGCCCAGCGACGGATCCAGCCCCAGCTTGCGCACCGCAAATACCACGATCGCGAACGCCACCACGGTGTTCATGAGGCTGTCGAGGTCGATCTTGCGGGTCGAAACCATGAACAACGGATGGCCCGGCTGGGCCAAAAAGAAGTCGAATGTGCCGGTGCGAATGTTGCGGCCCATCTCGAACAGGTTGCTCCAGAAAATGCCCATGAGGAGGCGCTGGATGAGCATGGAGGTGCCGATGAGCAGCAGCATTTCATACTGCGTCCAACCCGCGATCGAATCCGTGTGCTGATAGATCACGGCGATGGCCGCGACGTTCACGCCCATCCAGAAAAGCTCGACCAACGACCACATGATGAAGTCGCCGCGGAACATCATGGACCGCACGACGGAGTAGCGCATCGAGGCCAGCCAGATTTTCAGATAGTGGAGCATGCGGATTTTCGATTGCTGAATAAGCGCCGTGGAAGGGGAGAGAAGTTGGTCTTGGCTCGGGTGAGTGGATGAGTGGGTTTGCGGTGGAAGTGAAATCCAGAATCAAGCATCCAAAATCGAAAATTCAGTCAGCCCCCCACGGCGGTGTGTTGGCGCAGCCCGCGTCGCCACAGCACTTGGGCGATCGCCAATAGGGCCACCACCCAGAAGGCCTGGATGATCAACCCCTGGCTGGCGGAGGCGTAATCGATGCGGCCGGTGAAGATGGCGGCCGGGAAATACATTTGGTAATAGTAGGGCAGGAACTGGGAGATGCGGTAGATCGTCGCGGGCAGCAGATCCAAGGGGAATACCTGTCCACCCAACAGCGTCTCAACCGTCATGGAGAGAATCACAAACGACTGAATCTCCAGAAACCAAAACGTGAGCATACCAAAGATGTAGGCGATGGTGAATTGGATCAGGGCGGACATGAAGGCGGCGGGCAGGCCGAGCATCAGCCGCCAGACTTCATCCGGGAAGGTCAGGTATTGGCCGAGGAGGGGAAGGGCCAGCGTGAGCGGCACCAAGGCCAGCAGTCCGGAAACGAGGCG
>CAKZMS010000184.1 GCA_937128785.1 uncultured Opitutaceae bacterium
AATTACCCAAGAACCAACATCACGCAAAGTCAGGCGCTGGAGTTTTGCCAAAAACTTACGGAGAGGGAGAGGCAAGCGGGAAGACTCCCGCGGGGATATAAATTGTCACTTCCGCCCGAGGCGCAGTGGGAGTATGCGTGCCGGGCGCGGACGACGGGGGCGTACGCGGGGGATTTGGATGCGATGGGTTGGTATAATGACAACAGCAATGCAACGACGCATGCGGTGGGGCAGAAACGGGCGAATGCGTGGGGGCTGTATGATATGCATGGCAACGTGTGGGAGTGGTGCCTGGACCGGCATGGGGACTATCCCTCGGGCAGTGTGACCGATCCGGACGGCGCTGACTCGGGCTCCGACCGCGTCGACCGGGGTGGCAGTTGGTTCAGCTCCGCGCGGAACGCGCGGTCAGCGAATCGCGGCAGGCTTTCGCCGGACATCCGCAACAGCTTCCTCGGCTTCCGTGTCGCCCTTACGCCTTCGCGCTAGGCTTCGGCGCACGCCGCAGTGCAGTCCGGGAGGGGGTGAGCTAAAAAAGGAAACCAGGACGTGAGCGGAGGCGGAGAGAGGCAGGCAGGGTTTTCAGTCGGAAGGCTCTGGGCCCTCGGTGTCTCCTCCGTGACCTCGGTGTCAAAAAAGCAGCAGAGTGGTCGCCGAAATAGACCTACTTCTTGTAGACTTCCTTGGGGTCGAACAAGGGCTCGGCCGTGGTGGTGAGCGGGAAGGCGGGGTCCGTGAAGTCGGTGAACTTGCGGTGGAAGCAGCTGCGCTAGCCGTTGTGGCAGGACGCATTGGCATCACCCTTTTGCTCCACCTTGATCAGGATGACGTCCTGGTCGCAGTCGGTCCGGATTTCCTTCACGTATTGCACGTTGCCGGATTCCTCGCCCTTCATCCACAGCTTGCTGCGGGAACGGCTCCAGTAGGTGGCTTTGCCGGTCTTCAGGGTGTGGCCTAGTGATTCCTCGTTCATGAAGGCGAACATCAACACCTCGCCGGACTCGTGATCCTGGGCGATACAGGGAATCAACCCATCGGACCCAAATTTTGGCTGAAATTGGGAACCGAGTTCTACCTCGTGGCGATCGTTGCGGGCGGGAAATGCAGACATGACCAGAAAGCCTTACGACCAATGGCGGGCTCGCGTCGAGTCCGGGGTGAGCTGGCCAGTAATCTCAGCTTGTTTGCATCGAAGGTTTGCGCCCGCGGCAACCGGGGCTTCATCTTCGGCGGTTTTAATGCCCAAACAGGATCACAGTGCTCTCCAAATTGAATTCGCCGGTGCCTCCGATGTGGGGCTTTTGCGCAGTAACAACGAGGACGCTTGGTGGGCGGGCAGCATGGGCGATGAAGCCGCGGGATGGCAGGATGCCTCCATGGGAATCGTCGACCTGAAGGACGGTGCCTGGCTGGGGGTCTGTGACGGTCTCGGGGGAGCCAATGCCGGGGAGGTCGCCAGCCGTTTGGCCGTGACTGAAACGCACGCCGCGCTGGCGAAAGTGGATCGGGGCAATACTTCGCTGGGGCGGGCCCATGAGGCGTTGGTCAACACCAACCACGCCATCAATGCGGCGGCCAACCGGAACATGGCCTGGCTGGGGATGGGATCCACGATTTCGTTTTTGTGGGCGGAAGCCCAAGGCGCGGTGTTGGGCCAGGTCGGAGACAGTCGAGTCTATCGACTGCGGGACAAACGACTGAAGGAACTCAGCCCGGACCACTCTCCGGTGGGACGTTTGCGTCAAAGCGGCCGGCTCAGCGAAGCCGAAGCCCGGGTGCATCCCAGTCGGCATGTGATCGACCAATGTCTCGGAGGGGACGATCCCGGATTGATGCCCGATTGCCTGCCCATCGACCTGAACGTGGGTGATGTTTATGTGCTGTGCTCAGACGGAATGACCGACGGGGTATGCGACGCGGAAGTTCGGGGAATGATGTGCGAGGTTGCCGATAATCTGCGGGTGATCCCCGAGATCGTGCGGCTCCTGATCAAGAGCGCCAATCGCCTGTCCGGTCGGGACAACGTGACGGTGATCGTCGCTCGCGTGATCGAACGCCCGGGTGAGTAGGGGCGCGAGGAAACGAACTCCCCTCGATCCTACTCGCCTTTGCGATCGAGGTCGCGCAGGTAGGTATAGCTGAACAATCCGGTGCGGTGGCCATCGCTGAAATCAAAACGCACGGCATAGTTTCCCACAATTTCCCAGCCTTGCACAGTCACTCCCGGGAATTGGGTGCGATCATCTCCGCCGTGGGTCTGGCCAAGTATATCGGTCTCGCCGATATTGGCGGCACTGGGTGACGCTGCACGGAGCATCTCCGATTGAAAGTAGGTCTCTGCTCCGTCGCTCCAAATGATGGCGACCTCGGTGCCGATGAGCTGAATGTTGGTGGGGGCAATCATGTTCGGGAAGACGCAGAATCAAGGTTAGGTTCGGCGGGAATCAAGCGCCAGGTGATCCCACTGCCAACGAATCACTCGGGTACTTCATAGAATTCCACCAAGCCGACACCTTCACTCGCTTCGTCGAAGCCTTCCACTTTTACCGTGTAGGCGCCGGGGGCCAGAGTCAGCAACATGACCGACTCCTGACGATCGGTGAGCGCGAATGCGCCCAGTTCCGCCATCTTGGCCCGCAACATCTCTTGATGAACGGGAGGGTGATCCCAGTCGTCGTTAATTCTCAACGGGGTTGTTCCCTGGAGAATCGTCATCAGGGGATCATCCACCGGTTGGGTGATGCCGAAGTCGCCGAGGGTGTCGCCGGCCACGCGCATCAGGTAGGTTCGAGCGGCCGGACCACTGACGACCAGACCGGCGATCATGGTGCTGTCGTTGTTGGTCACAAACCCGCGGGTCGAAAGATTTACGAGCCGACTACCGGTGCCGGTTTTATTGACGTCGTAGGCTTCCACGATGACCACGCCCTCGGTGGCCTGATCCGCCGCCTCAGCTCCTGAGACCGTGGCAGTATAAATTCCGGGCTCCAACGTCACGAGCATGGCGGCGTCACCGGAACCTTCATTGAGCGCAAACGCGCCAAGCGTCGCGGCCGTATCGCGAAGCTCGGAGGCGGTGTTAATGTCCGACGTGTTCCAATTGTCGTTCGTCGCCACCAAGGAAGAGCCGCCGCCCGGCTCCGATCTGCGCAGGGTCAGGATGGGATCAGGCAACGTGCCCGGGACGGAGTAGGGGGGCTCGGCGAGGGTCGGACCCGCAGCTCGAAGTAGAATCTCCAGCGGTTCGGTGCCGCGAATAACGAAGCCCACCGTCAATGCCCGCTCGCCGGCGCCGGTGAAGCCGCGGGTCGATAAATTGGAGAGTTGGGTGAGGGGCGAGGTCGGGACCGGATTGACCGTGAGATTGACCGTCCCCGTGTCGAAACCGTCGGGGTTGGCGGCAAACATGGTGTATTCGCCACTATCGTAGGTTTGAGCCAGCCCGATGAAGATTCGGGTTTTGTCTTCGATGAAGAGGTAGTTCTCGGGGAAATTTGAGGTCAGCGAGTCGGGAAAAAACCAATCCAGCACCAAGTCGCTACTCGTCGTGATGGGCGCGGCGACCCCGCCAACTTCCATGTCGATGGTGACCAAGTCACCCACATCCACGACCAGATCGGGAGTCGTCCCGGTGATCTCAGGGGTCACCAAGGCGGTGCCATAAAGGAAAATGGCCGCATCAATATCGTCCTGAGCCAATTGATCCAGATCGCCCACGGTGGAGTTCATCAGCGCCTCCACCTCTTGGGGAGGATCGGCTTGGTCGGGATGATCCATGCCCAACATGTGCCCCAATTCGTGGGTCAGCACCCGGCGGAGATCGTTGGTGCCCACGCGGAAATCCCCCCGGTAGGAGTTCCACGGCCGGGTTTTATTGAGCACAATGTCGGCCTCGCCAATGGCGCTGAAATTCTGGGGGTCCTGACGGATCAGGGTGACGCCCAAAGTGGTTTCCCCGAATTCGTCTCCGTAGATGGTGTTGGAGAACGCGATTTCCGTCGTGCCGTTTTCGTCACCGGGCTCTTGTTCCACCGTCGCATCCGTGGGCACGATCTGTGATCGGACGAGATGGGCATTCCACTCCGCGATGGAAGCTCGCGCCACTTGATTCCAGGAAGTCGAGCCATCAAAAAATGAGGAGGGCACGGAGGTGGCCGAATTGTCCAAATCGAGCACCACGGGGATGTCACCGGAGGGCCAGGAAACGTCGAATGTATCGAACGCGAGCGCACGCTGGGTGATGAGAAGGGGAAGGGCCGCGGTCAGGATCGATCGTCCGATCAAAGATGGTAAATTCATTGGTGGGGAGGAGGTGCTGGCCAGCAAGGATGACGCCAAAGTGCTTCTCGGCGGTTAGCGACCCAGCTTGTCAAAATCCATTCCTCCAAACGACTCCGTCCGGGGCCGCCGAGTTCCGCAGTAAATCCCCTCCGGAACATCGGATACGCGCCGAACCGCCGTTTTTTTGCGATTTTAAACAAAATCATGGGGTTTAGGCGGGTTCTTCTCTTGACCATGGGGGAGGAAAATGGGTCATTTTGGGGCAGATTGGGGCACTAATGCCCGCAATGCAGATGTCTACTCCTCCTAAAGCGTATTTGGCCGGCAACTTCCGGCACGGTCTCGACGACAAGAATCGGCTCACGATTCCGTCGTCTTGGCGGTCGCATTTCGAGAAGGGCACGTCGTTCCTCGCCATTCCGACTCCGGGTGGCTGGGTATCGGTCCTGCCGCCGATTGAAGCGGACAAACTCTACGAGAAATTTGCCGCGGTGCCGCTGTCCGACACGGAGGCCCAGACCGACATCAACGTCTTCATGGCGAGCACCCAGACCTTCAGCTTCGATAGCCAGGGTCGCATCGCCCTCAATGAATCCCTTTCGGCGCATGCCGGATTGAGCGGTCCCAAGACCGAAGCGGTCCTGGTGGGTGGTCTCAACAAGTTCAACGTCTACAACGCCGAGCGTTGGGATAAGGCGCAGACGAGGTCCACGGCGGACAGTCAGCGCAGCGTGATGGAGCGCTTCGGGATCTGATCATGACAGTTGCTCATTTCAGTCTCCCGAAGCCCTCTCCGAAATCACCGGTTGGTTTCGGCACCTCCTGCTGCGCCGTGGCGGACAAGGTAGCCCAGCGCCTGGCGGAGCGCCGGCGTCGTCGCGAGTTATTGGAAGCTTATTTTTCTCCCGTGGTATCGGAGGCGGCAATGCCTTCGACGGTCGATCGCATGGTTCTTTGGAGGAGTCGCCATGGCCGGTATCAGTCTTGTGCCCGCCCCCAGTGTGATGACACCCGGTCCCTACTCTGTCATGCTGCCCGAAGTGCTGGTGCTGTTGCGCCCGGCGCCGGGTGCCCGGCT
>CAKZMS010000185.1 GCA_937128785.1 uncultured Opitutaceae bacterium
CGGCCAAAGCCCGGTCGAGGCACAGGGCCTGGCGGGCTTCACCTCCCGGGCGCCCGTCGCCGTCCTCCCAAGGACGGCGCGCGGCGTTGAGGCCGGTGTCGTAGCCCAGCTCCATGAACACGACCTGACGATACTGAGTGCGGGCATAGGCCAGGACCTCGCCCCGAATGCGCGCCCAAGCGCGATCGATCTCTGCGACCTCGGGCATGCGTTGATGCTGAACGACTGGAAAATAGGCCGAGACGGCAATCACATCGAGCGCGTCCCAGAAGGGCACCCGTTGATAGTCGGGCCAGTTGGCAGCGTAAGCGAGCGGGGCGCCGGTTTCGGCGCGGACGCCGGCGATGATGTCGCGCCAACGATCTTCGTGTTCTTCGATGGTTTGATCGAGCTCGGACCCCACCGTGAAACCGTCCGCCTCTTTACAGATCCGAGCCAGGGCGGTGATCCATACTTCGTAGTCGTCGAAAAACTGATCCCACTGCTCGTCGGAATCATACCGGATGTCTCCCCGCCACCCCCATCCCGCCCGCCACGGGGCGACGTGGGGGGTGATGCAGATTTTGAGGCCCAGACGATGGGCTTCGCGAATGGGGCGGGTAAGCCAGTTGGGCGGGGGATCGTCCGGCCCCCATCGCCGGAGTCGCAAGCCGCCTTCTCGGGTGGCGGCGGCGTAGGGATGTATTTGGACCCAATTGGCCCCGAGGGCTTTCACCTCTCGCATCGCCTCAACCATCTCATCCGTGCCCCACTCCTGGCCCCAGGTTTGGCAGGAGATTACCACCCCGCGCACGGGCGGTTCGGTTGGCGCTTCCTTGGCCCCAAAGACGGCGGCCGCAAAGCAGACTCCCACGAGGGGCGAAACCAATCGGAAGGTTAAGTTGCTACACGGACGGAGGCGGATCATCCGGCTTACGCTGGGGAATCAGCAAGGAGGTCGCGACCGAAATCACCAGCACGCCGGCGATCACGCCAAGGGAGATCTCGATGGGAATATGCACGTAACTCGAAATCAGCA
Source organism: uncultured Opitutaceae bacterium (assembly GCA_937128785.1). Lineage (GTDB taxonomy): Bacteria > Verrucomicrobiota > Verrucomicrobiia > Opitutales > Opitutaceae > Actomonas. The sequence continues at coordinate 1,019 of CAKZMS010000185.1, forward strand.
TTTTCACGCCGATGAACACCAGAATAAGCGCCAGACCGATGTTAAGATAGCGGAACAGGTCCATGACGCCATGGAGGGCGAAATAGAGCGCCCGTAGCCCGAGAATGGCGAAGATGTTGGACGTAAAAACGATGAACGGATTATTGGTGATCGCGAGCACGGCCGGAATGGAATCGAGGGCGAAAGCCACATCGGTTGTCTCGACGACGAGCAGCACGACAAATAGGGGGGTGGCTTTTTTCACGCCGTCGATGACCACAAAAAAATTGCGGCCGTGGTAATCGGGGGTGACCGGGTAGAACCGGCGGAAGATTCGCACGGCCCAGTTCTTTTCCGGATCCATTTCATCCTTGTGCGGCAAGGCCAGCTTTACGCCGGTAAATATCAGGAAAACGCCGAACACGTAGATGAGCCAATGGAACCGATCCAGCAGGCTGATACCCGCCAGAATGAAGACGAACCGCATGATCGCGGCCCCGATAATGCCCCAAACCAACACCCGATGCTGGTGCACCTTGGGCACGCGGAAAAAACTGAAGATGACGATGAACACGAACACGTTGTCCACACTCAGCGCGATCTCCACCAGGTAGCCGGCGAGCCAGAGGTTGGCCGATTCCGCCCCTAGCCACCACCA
>CAKZMS010000186.1 GCA_937128785.1 uncultured Opitutaceae bacterium
CGCGGTGTTGTTGGGGTCGGGAGCGTAGATATCCAGATCGATGATGGCGGGCTTGACCATCAGCACGTCGCTGCCGGGTTGGTCGACCAGGGCGAATCCTTTTTTGGTCAGAGCCTTGCTGAATTCTTCCAACAGGAGGCGTTTCCCGGTATCCACGGCCTCAGCCATGTAACGGTCGTCGACGCGGCGCATCGGGTTGTCCCGGTTCCAGTCGTTTTTCCAGTCCTTGCGGAAAGAGATTTGGGGTTCGACCAGCATGATTTTGTCATAGCCGTCGAGGGAGGCTCCGGGCTGCACGTAGACGACTTCAGCGCGCTTGCTCTTGATGCGCACGAGCCCGTCCTCGGTGACTTGCGGGGCGGACGTGGAGGTGGATTCACAGCCGGCCAGCAGAATGGCAGCTGCGACGAGGGTTATGCTTAGGGATTTCATGATGGTATGCAGTGATCTTACTCAGTTTTGGGGAGTATACCAGATCGGAGAAGTCCAGGCGCGCTCCTGAATGGTGGCGGGGACTTCCGCGGGAATTGGCAGTCCGGCCCGCACGGCGTCGTAGGTGGTCCAGCGTGGCGTGGGGATTTCCAGGATGCGGCTGTAGTAAAGCGCGTGCTGATCGGGATCGAATTCCGGATCGGTGCAGCTACCGGTCAATTGCACGGCACCAATGGAGTTGCGGTAGGTGGCGGTGGTCAGGTCGACGGTATTCCCCACGGGCGTGGTGCAGCGGCCCTCGGCGTTGATCGGGCGGCCGTCGGAAACGACCACATCGTAGATCCGCTCTTTGGTTTCTCCGTCTGCGGTCACCCAACCTTTGATGATTTGAATGCGGTCCAAGTTGGCGCCGTTGGCGTCCTTGGTGGCGTGGACAAAAAAGGTGGGCGCTTGGGTCAGACCCGACAGCGTGCTGCCCATCGGCAGACCCTCGGCGTAACCGCGCTCGACCAGTTCGCGAGCATCGGACGGGAGGGGGCCCAAATTGGCCCCGGCAAAAAAGCGCGGGCTGATGCGCGGGCCGGAGGTGGCAAACGTTTCCCGGGCACGGAGGGCATCGTATATATCGCCGCGCGTATTGCGGGGAGCCCAGACTCCGGTGATGGACCCCGGGTTGGCATCTGGTCCTTTGATCCAGCCGGGGATCTCGCCGTCGCGACGACGTTCCACGGAACCGTCGGCCCCGCCGTGACTGCCGATATAGTTCGATTCGATGACATCACTGGGAGTGCCGTTGTGACTGTCGGTGCCGCCGACGAAACCGAGTTTAAACGGATTTGCTCCGAGGTTTTGTTCGTGCCGCAACCCCTGCACGACGGCGTCGCGGACGAAGTTCTGCTTGGCGATGGTCCGACCGCTGTAGGAAGAAAAGGAGTCTCCGTTTTCGAAGTCCGCGAATTCATCGGCCGGCCAGAACTTTCGATGCACTTCGGAGTTGGCCTTGATCTGCATCATCTCGATGAGGGGCTCAAAATGACTGCGGGCGCGGGCGTAAGCGGTATCGAAGGGTTGCCCGGAATTGTCCTCGGTCTCGAACATGAGGCCCTTGCTCGCATTGGAATTGTGGGGGATGGCCAGCAACGTGGAGCCGGCGGCTTCCTGGGCCGACATCCAGGCCCAGAGTTTCTCCTCGTCCATCGAATCAATCGAACTGAACGGGGCATCGGGCACATGCATGTCCCGAAAGATCACATTCCGGTGCATGTTACCGCCACCCGGGGCTGAGGTCCATTCGTAGGCCACCAGTGTCGTAAACGTGCCCGGGTCGTAATGGTCCCGGGCGGCGTCGATCATGACCTGCCAGCCCGACCGGTAGACATCGTCGCCGGGGTAAAATGCGGTGTGCTGGGCGCCGGATCCGCGGGCGTTGGCCACGACGGTATCGAGGAACCATTTTTCCTGTTCCTCGTAGGTTTGGAGGTTTCGCAGTTCTTGCAGACTGGGGTGGTCGTAACCGGGAGTGCCTTCAATCTGGGCGGCCTGCATCTCGGCGATGTAAGCGGCGTGATCGGTCCCCGCGGCGAAGTCCAACGGTCGGCCGATGTTGTGGGTCGCGCCGTTGATGACCATCGATTCACCCTTGGCGAAACGGTAAGCCATGTCGGGGGTGATGCGGGTGCCACTGATGTAGGCATCTAGTGAATACGACGTGTGCACGTGCAGTTCACCAAAATACGCCTGCTTGAGGGGATGGGCCGGCACAACGGACTCTGCCGTCGGATGATCGGCGGGCAAGACAATCGCCGCGGAGCAGAAGAGGGAGAGAACGAGGAGTTTTTTCATATTGAGCCTTACGGGTTATACCAAATTGGTGAGGTCCAGGCGCGGTCTTGCACCTTCAGGGGCACCTCCGCCGGCATTTCCAGTTCGTAGCGAATCGCGTCGTAGGCGGTCCAAGCCGGTGTCGGAATCTCCAAAACGCGGGCGTAGTAGAAGGCGGGTTCGGTCGGATCAAAATCCGGATCATACCAGAAGCCGTAGAGGTCAGGTTCGCCGATCGTATTGGTCCAGGTTGCGGTGGTCAGATCAACGGTGTCGCCGACAGGAGGAAGCTTGCCGTTGGCATTCGGGGTGCGTTGGTCCGCATCGGCCCAGGTGACTTCATGGATTTTTTCGTGAACCTCACCTGCGTCGTCGAGCCAACCCTTGATGATCTGGATACGATCAAGATTGGCCCCAATGGCGTCCTTCATGGCGGAAACCAGAAACCGGGGTGCGCTGGCGCCGGCGGGACGACGGGGCAGGTCGGAACCCATGGGCACGCCCTTGCTGTAACCGACCGAGGCCAGATAGCGGGTTTTGGCGTCATCGGGTTGGTAGTCCCAACCACCGAAGAACCGGACAGTGATGCGAGAGCCGGAGGTCGCATAGCTTTCGCGGCGATACATGGCATCCCACAGCTCTTCGCGGGTATTGTCGTGCGCCCAGACCGCGGCGTAGCCCGCAGCGGTGTAGTGCCACGTGTAGCGGGTTTTGCCGAAGCCCTGTTTTGAAATGTGATCCCAGCGGTGGGGCCCCGGTTCCTGGATGGGATGTTTGCCGTAGAAGTTATCTTCTTCGATCGAGGTGAGCGAGTTGTGCACGTCCGTGCCACCAATGAACCCAAATTTGAAAGGATTGGTGCCGAGTGCCCGCTCTTGCACCAGCCCCTGTTGCAGCCCGGCGCGCAGATACATGTGGGGGCGCATGTCCGGCGTTTCTGGAGACTCGGTCAAGGTGAGGTTGCCGTATTCCCAGCCCGCGATGCCGAAGTTGGCGAACTCGTCATTGGGCGAAAGGCCGGGGTGAGTTTCGCTGTTACCTTTTGTCTGCATGACCTCCTGCAGCCGTTCCCAGCGTTGGCGGCGTTCGGCGTAATCTTGGGTTAAGGCGTCACCGGTAAACGTGTGCGGCTCGAACATGCGTCCATTGGAGAGGTTGCCGTTGTGAGGGATGGCGAAGACCTTGCCGCCCGTCTTCTCTTCGTAGTCGGCCATCCAGGCCCAGAGTTTTTCCGGATCCTCGCTTTGCCAGGAAGAGAAGGGAAACACCTGACCGGCGGTCGTCGCATCGCCGCGGAACAGGATGTTGCGATGCAGGTTGTTGCCATTCGGGACGGAGGTCCATTCGTAGCCGATCATCGCGGTGAAGGCTCCCGGTTCGTTGAAGGCATCCGCGGTTTCCAAGTAACGTTGCCAAACCGACTTCATGATCGGACCCGCAACTTGGGGATCCGTGAGCGGGGCGGGCAGGGTGCCGTTGCCCTGGGCGACGATCACCTCGTTGACGGCATCGGTGGCGCTTTTGCCTCCCTCTTTCATGGCCTCGCTCCAACGCGCCAGGGTGGGATCGCTGATTAAGTCCGGGTTGCCCTGATAAACCTGATCCATCACGCCCAGCCCCTCGGCGTGATCGCTGATCACGAGAAAATCGAGTGGGCGGGAGAGGCGAGCCGGAATGCCGGTGGAGGAAATCACCTCCGCCCCGCGGGCGAAGCGATAAGCCTCAGCTGGCGAGAGCCGGTTACCGCCCATGAAAGCATCTCCGGAGTTGGAGGTGTGATGGTGGGTATCCCCGAAATAGACCCGCGTGGGAAAACTGCGATCCGCGTAGGGAGAGTAAGCGGTCTTGTCGCCCGCCGGATGATGAGCGACCGGCTCCATGTCGTCCTCATGGAAGGGATCCGTATTGGCTTGGATTGGTGAGCTGGTGGCGATGGCACCAAAGAGGATCGCAGGGAGGATGGTGAAGCGCATGAAACAGGCGGAGTTGAATCGGCTTTCTCGGCGCGGGTAAACCAACCGAAAACGCTCAAACTATTTGGCCGCCAGAGTTCGGCAACCTCGGATGCAAGTTCATGGCATCAGCCGAGGAGTGAGCGGCTAAGACCGGTCAGTTCTGATTCAACTGCTCCAGCAATGCCATCGAGGCGCGGCCGTCTACTTTCAGGCCGTTGGCGGACTGGTAGATTTTGACGGCTTCGGTGGTGGCAGGACTGTCGTAGCCGTCGATGGGGCCCGTGTAGTAGCCACCCTCGGTGAGGCGTTGTTGGACCTTTTTGACCGTCGGACTGGAGTAAGCGGGCAGCGCGGGCACATCCGGCGTGGGGATGGGCGGTGGCGGCGGTTCGAGGGAGACGATTTCCACGCGTTGGGCGTCCGCAAACAGGGCGTCGTGATAGGCCTGATGTTGGGCGGCGATGCGTTTTTGTTCGGCGCGCTGGGGCGCGGAAGCGGACACGCCGCGCATCAAGCCGATACCGGCTCCGATGGCGGCACCGGTGGCCGCGCCATCATCACCGTCGATGATGCCGCCAATGACGGCTCCGGTGAGGGCGCCGCCGGCCGTGCTGCCGAGCGTGCTGGCCGAGGAAAAAAGTGGGGTGGTGAGGACCAGGGCCCCGACGATGAAGTGACGAGCGTTTTTCATGGCGTCACCTTCTCTCCGTCCTGCCAGGTTTCGACGCGGGTGGTGCCGTCGGCGGCCACGAGGGTGTAGTCGCCGTGGGGTTTCCCGTGGATCAATTCTCCGCGGGTGGTCTCGCCGGTGGGTGTGACGATGTCACCTTCGCCGTGCGGTTTGCCGTTCACGAAGGGACCGGTGAACTGGCCACCTTCGACCGTGCGGATGGAGCCCGTGCCATGCGGCACGTCATCTGCAAAATCGCCTTCGTAGAGATCGCCATTGGCGTAAACCAAGGTGCCGCGACCTTCGCGTTTCCCGTCCACAAATTCGCCCAAGTATCTCTCGCCGTCGGCAGTGATCTGCAGGCCGCGGCCATGCGGTTTGTTGTCTGCCACAAACCCGGTGTAGCTGGAGCCGTCGTCCCGGGTGATGCGGACGCGGCCATTCAAGGCATCGTTCGCAAACTCGCCCTCGATCAGGGTGCCATCGGGCAGCATGGCTGCGCCGACACCGTGGACTTCGCTGCCGACAATTTCCCCGGCGTAGTGAATGTAGCCCTCCTCGCTGCGGTGGAACCAGATCTCGCCGACCCCCTCAGCCTTGCCCGCCACCATTTCGCCGACGAACCGACCGGCAATCTCGCCGTCATCGATCCACGTCAGCACCCCGGGGCCGTGGGCTTTGCCATCCTGGGCACCTCCGGACCAGCTGACGCTTTGATTGGGCTTGTCGCCCTTGGCCCAGACTTCGGTTCCCGTCATGGGATCGGCGACCCATTGGCCCGCCCAACCGGTCAACGGCAGGAGCAGTCCCCCGAGTCCGGCGAGCAAAAGTGAGAAACGCGGTGGTTTTCGCATCGGGGGTGAGACCGGAACCTAGGCGGATTGTTCGCGAGTTTGTTTCGCGAGTTGCTTGATTTCCGTGTCGATGCCCTGGCGGACCTTTTTGGCCATGCGGTCGATGAAGAGCACGCCGTTGAGGTGGTCGACCTCGTGTTGGACGCAACGACCGAGCAAGCCATTGCAGGCCAGGGTGTGCGGCGTGCCGCTCACGTCCTGAAACGTCACCCGAATCTGATCGGGGCGCACCACGTCGCCATTGATGCCGGGAAAACTCAGGCAACCTTCCTCGTAGATGGTATCCTCACCGGCGAGGAACTCGATCTTGGGATTGGCCAGGGCCATGGGCATGATCAGATCGAGCGGGGTGGGGGCGCCATCGAGGTTCCACTCGAAGTTGCGATCGGCCTGCGAAAGATCGATGACGCAAAATTGGAGCGCCTGCCCGATCTGCTGCGCGGCCAGCCCGATGCCGGCGGCCTCGTGCATCGTTGCCACCATGTTATCGGCCAGTTCGGCCAACTCGGGACCAAACTCAGTTATCGGCGCACCTTTCGTGCGCAGGACGGGATCGTTGTAGTTAACTATAGGGATAACCATGGGTCGCAGGGAAAAGGTGGGTTTGCGTCGGAGTCGTCGCAACTCGATAGTCCCGTTTCGTATGAGCACTTCCTCGTCATCCGCAAATCCGCTCTGGCTGGCGTTGATCATGGTGATCGGCGGGTTGGGGCTCGGTTTGGCGGCGTGGATGTTACCGGTTAACATCAACGCCCTGCCTCCGGCACTGGTCGAGGAGGCGGGGGAGCGCTCGGCCGGAACCGCCGCGTTGGGCGAGGTGCTGCTCGAACGGGAAAAGCTGGGTCCGGCCGCGCTGGTGTTGCAGGCGGTCACGGCCGTCGATGCGCCCGGCACCGAGCCCTTGGCCGAGGGACTCCAACGCGCCCGGAACCTCCAACCGGAACTCGTGCCCTGGGGCGGCTGGGATCCGTTTCTGGAACCGCTGGTGACCAACGCGCCCGAGCTGACCGAGTCGACACCGGTGCTGCAGTTTTTTGTCGCGACCGATGCCCGGACAGCTCTGGCGGGCTTTTTGAGCAACTCGCGCTCCTCCGGCGTGCGGAGTCTGCTGCGCTTGCGGGAGATTGATCGGGCGGTACAGTTTGTGCCAGCGACCCGGCCCGGCGGACAGGTGCTGGATGCGACCGTGTTGCTGACGGCGCTGCTCTACCAAGGCGAGCATCTCTCCGATTCGCTGCGGCGGGAGGTGCGCGGACTGGCTGAGCAGGCGTTGGCCGAAAACGATTTAGCGGGGATCGAACCCTATCTCCTCGACCTGCTCTCGCTGGGCAAACGGCTGGACTGGATGCAGCTGACTGAGCTCATGCGCCTGATCGATAGCACGGAAACGGTGGCGGAGTTCGCCCACCTGAGCCGGTTGGCGGCAGATGACTTGGCTATCATCTACACGGCGGCGCTCGCAGCGGATGCGGCGGATCCGGTCGCCAACTACTTGATCCGGTTTGGCCGCCAAGGATTGGCTGATCTCGAATTTGCCCTCGGAGCGGGTCAAGGCGCGGTGAAGCAATTGTTACAACGACAGGTGCCGATCAATCGCGACAGCGGTCCCACGCTCGGCGCGCTGGCGGCGCTGGCGCTGCTGCATCCCGGGGTGCTGTTGGGACTGAAGTATCTCGGACTGCTTGGGGGCGCGTTCATCGTCTTCCGCGGAGTCGATCGCTACTTCCTGGCCCGGACCAGTCAAGGGGCGTTGCCGCATCTCTCCAGCGGCGTATTGGCGGTGTTCGCCGCTGCGCTCATCATCCTCGCCACCGAACCGTTCCTGCTGCGGGCGGCACCGGTTTCTGAATTCAAACTTTCCTTTGCCGTGCCAGTGCTGGCCGATCTTTCCGACGGCGCATCAGCCGAGCTCACTCCCCCCACTTCCACCATGGATTCCTCAACCTTAATCTCCATTGGATTCTTCGCCGCCCTGCAGGTGGCGATGTATCTGATCTGCCTGCTCAAAATCACCGAAATCAGCAAACGCGAGGTCGCCCCCCTGGTGAAACTCAAGTTGATGGAAAACGAAGAGAACCTCTTCGACGGCGGGCTGTATGTCGGCATCGGCGGCACCGCCACCGCTTTGGTGCTGCAGGTGCTCGGTGTGATTGAACCCAACCTGCTCGCAGCCTATTCCTCCAATCTCTTTGGCATCACCTGCGTGGCCCTCGTGAAGATCCGCCACGTGCGCCCCTACAAGTGTAAGCTCATCCTCGAGAGTGAAGACCTGCTCACGCGCGCCGATGTGAAGTCCATCTGACGAGTCCCCGACAACTCGATTATGAATCGCACCCTCCTGCTCATCCTCTGTGATTTCCTGCTGCTGACGCTGCTGGCGCTCACCAAGTGGGAGACGGCCGAGCCCGAGCGCCCGGTGGCCGAGGCCGTGGAAATTGAGGGCGGGGAAGACGCGGTCACCGCCGCCGATGACATTGTGGCGTTGATGCAGCAGTCGTTCGACGAACAGGCGGAGGCCCAGGCCGAGCTCGAAGCGGAACGCATCCGGCTTGAGGAGGAGAAAGCGGCCGAGGCCGCCGAGCTTGCCGCTCAACTCGAGCAGCGTCGCCGGGCGTTGCAGGCGGCGGCATCCCAGATTGCCGAACGGGATCGAACCCTGTCGCAGCTTCAGACCGAGCAACAGAATCTCTCCCAGAATCTGGCCGCCCAACAAACCCAGGCCGAGCAGCTCGCGCAGGAACTCAGCAGCAAGGAGCGGGAAGCCGCCGCCTCGCGCGCCCGGCTCGAACAATTGCAACGCGATCTGGAAGCCCGCGAGGCTGAGGCCAATGAACGCGCCGCCCAGGTGGCCCGTCTGGAGCAGGAACGCGTTGCGGCCCAGGCCGAGATTGAAAACCTGAGTGTGGCGGTGCGCGTCGCGGAGCAGGAAAAGGTGCTGCTGCGCGAGACGGCCGACACCTATCGTGAACAGGCGGAGATCGAACGCGTTGAGCGACTTAAGGCGCAGGAGACCGCCGTGCAGCTCGCCGAAGGCGTGGGGGAGTTGGCCGAGCAGTCGGCGGAAATTACGGCGGAGATTCGCGACAATCGACCGATCAATGCGAACACCCTGTTCAGCGAGTTTCTCCTTAACCGCGTGCCGACCACTTTCGCCGCTCGTCGGCCCGGCATGTTTGGCGCCGATGTGGATCGCGCCGACCGCACCCGAACGATTTTGGTTTCAGATGGCGCGCAGACCTACGCGGTCATGCACGTCGAGGCTTCGACGTTTAACTTTGCGGAACCGCCGTCGAATTGGGATCGGATCGATGTCCGGCTGGAACGAGACAGTGCGGTGGTTTCGCCGCCGGCCATGAATTTTCTCCGGCGAGACCCGCGCTTGCTCACGCTGCCGTTGACGGAGGCCGAAGTCGAATCACTCGGCGTAAAAGTATATGAGCTGGCGACCGACCCGTTTCGGTTTCCGGAAGCAGTGCTGATCAACAACGGGGGCGAGGGCTACGGGGAGGTTCCGTTCAAGTTGGAAGCCGCCCTGCCGGGCTATGTGCGGATGGACAATCGCTTCGTGCGGAGATTAGTGGGCGATTTTCCGCCCAGCCGGGGTGATCTGGTGCTCTCCAAGACCGGGCGCCTGCTCGGCATCATGGTGACGGAAGACCTTTGCGCGCTCTTGGATGATTTTGCGGTTCAGGCCACGCTGCTGACCGGCGACACCACTGGGCAGGGAGAAGCGGCCATACTGGAGAGTATGCGACAGCAATCCACGCGCGCTCGAAATACCGGCCCCCCGGGTCGGTAGGGTTTGGCATTTCCGGAAATTGTGTATGCTGCGGAAATGTTGACCCCGCATGTTCGTCTGTTGCTCGGTGCAGCGCTCCTAATGGTAGGCGCTGGCTGTGCTTCGGTTGACTTCGATTCGCCGAAAGAAGTCACCTGCCACAAGGAAGACTTAAACGACACGCGGATGGCTCAGTTCGTCGAACCGTTGGTGGCGGGACAGCCGGAGGGGCATTCCGGATTTGCCCTGCAGCGGGACGGGGTCGAGGCGCTGGCGGCCCGCATCCTGTTGGCCAAAGGCGCTGAGCACACCATCGACACCCAATACTACCTCATCACCAATGACCGGGTGGGGAAGGTGTTCATCGGCACCCTGCTGGAGGCGGCCGATCGCGGGGTTCGCGTGCGTTTGCTGCTGGATGATATTTTGGCCGGGGGCGCCTACGACGATGCGGTGGCGGCGCTCAGTTCGCATCCGAACTTTGAGGTGCGGATCTTCAATCCCTTTTCCAGTCGGGGCCTGCGGGTGCAGGATGGGTTGTTCGATTTTTCCCGGGTGAATCGTCGGATGCATAACAAGTCCTTCACGGTGGACAACGAGATCACGATCATCGGCGGACGTAACATCGCCGACGAGTATTTCGGCGCCCGCTCCGACCGGAATTTTGGTGATGCCGATCTCATGTGCATCGGGCCGGTAGTGGACGACGTGTCGCACATGTTCGATGACTATTGGAATAGCCGCTGGGCGGCGCCGGTGGGAGCGTTTGGGAAGCCGGTGGATAACCCCGAGAAGAAACTGGAAGAACTGCGGAAGGTGCTTGATGCCAATGGAGCCGAGATCGCCCAATCGATCTACGGTGAGGCGGTGAAGGCGGACATCGAGATGCTGGTGGATGAAGAGGACGAGGGCTTTTATTGGGCTCCTTATCGATTGGTCTATGATCCTGTGTCCAAGATCGCCGGAAGAGGTTTTAAGGCCGGAGACGGCATCGCGGGGCAGCTGCATGAGGAGGTGCAGAAAGCCACCGAGGAGGTGTTGATCGTATCGCCATACTTTGTGCCGCTGAAGTCGGGAGTGGAATACTTGGAGGAATTGATCGGCCGTGGGATTCGCGTGCGGGTGGTGACCAATTCCCTTGGCGCGAACAATCATGGCATCGTGCACTCCGGCTACATGGCCTACCGCAAGCGCATGTTGCAGATCGGGGTCGAACTGTATGAGGTCAAATCGCACGCCCACGTTGTCGGAGTGGATCGCGGTTGGGCGGGAGCCGCCCTCGCCACGTTGCACACCAAGGCATTTTTAGTGGACCGGGATACCTTGTTTTTAGGCTCCTTCAATTGGGACCCCCGCTCGGTCGATCTGAATACCGAACTCGGGGCGGTGGTCTATTCTGAAGAGATGGGGCATGACGTCGCACTGGTGGCGGATGACGGAATCAAAAAGGGAACCTACCGGGTGAAGTTGGGCGAAAAAGGCGGTCTGGAATGGTGGGATGAATCCGGCCCGGAGCCGATTGTTTATACCGGTGAGCCCGACGTGGGTTGGTGGCGGAAGTTTACCGTTAATCTGGGCCGCATGCTGCCGATTCGAAAGCAGCTCTGATCGGTGCGAACTTGTCATGTCCGAGCGACCTTCGATACTGTGGGTGGTGACTACCCAGTGGCGGGGGCAGGCTTGGGGTGGGGCGGGAGATCCCAACGCGGCGACTTCCGCCCTCGATGCGCTGGCACGCCGAGGGATCAATTATCGTCAGGCCACCACGCCGCATCCGTTTGGTCCGTTTGCGCGGGCGGCGATGCTCACGGGGGTGCCGAGTCCGGAGAACGGCGTGGTCGACTATTACGACCCCTTGCCGACCGATTCCCGCACCATTGCGCACGAGATGCAGGACCGTGGCCACCAGACGGCTTA
>CAKZMS010000187.1 GCA_937128785.1 uncultured Opitutaceae bacterium
CCTGCCCCTTCACAATCACTCGCGGTGATCAACGGGGTGTGCACGTAGATGAATCCGCGCTCCTGATAGAACTGGTGCACCGCGTAGGCGAGCCGGCTGCGCACCCGAAACACCGCCCCGAACAAGTTGGCGCGCGGACGCAGGTGGGAGATCTCGCGGAGGAATTCCATCGAGTGCCCCTTCTTCTGTAGCGGGTAAGTCGCGTCAGATTTGCCGACGAGCGTGAGCTCGTAGGCCTTGACCTCCCAGGTCTGCCCCTTGCCCTTGGACTCCACCAACTCGCCCTTCACGGACAACGCGGCCCCCGTAGTGATCTGCGGCATCAGTTCCGCATAGCCCGGCAGCGTCGCATCGGCGATCACCTGCAGGTTCTTCAGGCACGAGCCATCATTCAATTCAATGAACGAAAAGGCTTTGCTGTCGCGCCGCGTGCGCACCCAGCCGTTGACCAGAATTTCCGGGGCCGGTCCGTACGCGCGCAGGGCATCTTTGACGGAAGTCGCTTTTAACATACTCCCAACCAAGCCCTCCCCCCGCCACCCGCAATCTGAAATCGCCAGCCCCTCAGCCAACTTTAACCATATTGGTTAAAGTTGGCCGAGGGGCGTCGGGCCCAACGGGCCGGAAATGATGGGGTTGCTTGCGAGAGGCGGATGGAGTGGTCACGATCCTGAGTAACGATGGACAACTTCACCTTTCATAATCCCACCCGTATTCACTTCGGCAAAGGCCAGATCGAGAAGATCGCCGACGAAATCCCGGCCAGCGCCACGGTGCTGCTCCTGGCGGGTGGGGGCTCGATCAAGGCCAACGGGGTCTATGACCAAGTGAAGTCCGCGCTCGGCGAACGCCAGGTGCACGAACACTGGGGCGTTGAAGCCAACCCGGACTACGACACCTTGATGCCGGCAGTGGAGATCTGCCGGGCCAAGAAGATCGATTGGGTCCTGGCCGTCGGTGGCGGCTCGGTGGTGGACGGTGCAAAATTTGTCTGCGCCGCCGTCGACTACGACGGCGAACCCTGGACCCTGGTGGAGGACTTTGGCAGTTCCATCAAATCAGCCCTCCCCCTCGGGGTCGTGCTGACGCTTCCGGCCACAGGCTCGGAGGCCAACAGCGCATCGGTCATCAGCCGCCGCTCGATCAAGGCGAAGCTGCCCTTCATGAACCCGAAAGTGTTCCCCATCTTCTCGGTGCTGGATCCTGAAACCACGTTCACCCTGCCGGAGCGGCAAGTGGCCAACGGCATTGGCGACGCATTCTGCCACGTAATCGAGCAATACCTCACGTATCCGGCCGGTGCCGCCGTGCAGGACCAATTCGCCGAGTCCATCTTCCGCGTCTTGATCGAAGTCGGACCTACGACCTTGGCTGAACCCACCAACTACGAAGCCCGCGCCAACCTGGTGTGGGCCGCGACGTGCGCCCTCCAGGGGGTGGTCGGCGCAGGGGTGCCCCAGGACTGGTCCACCCACATGATCGGTCACGAACTCACTGCGCTGCATGGCATCGACCACGCCCGCACCCTCGCGATCGTGCTCCCCAATCTGCTCGAAGCCCAGCGCGAGACCAAGCGCGGCAAACTCCTCCAGTATGCGGAACGTGTTTGGGGCATCACTGAGGGGGATGAGGAATCACGGGTCTCGGCGGCCATCGCGAAAACCCGGGAGTTTTATGAATCGATCGGCATTCCCACGCGCTTGCAGGACTACGATGTATCTCCGGAAGTCGCCGGCATCGTGGCCGGCCGTCTGCGGGATCGCGGTGCCGACACCCTCGGCGAACATGGCGATCTGACACCGGAACGAATCGAAGCGATTCTTCAAGCCGCAGCGTAAACAGGAGGCCTCTTCAGTTTATGTTGGTTGTAGCCGGGGTCTACGTGTCCGACGGAGCCTTATCGAGGTTACATGCCCCCATGATAAACCCGATCTGATCGGTGCCGAGCTGGAGCTCGGCGCTCCCCGATTCTCAGCCGGTGGCCCCAAAAACTTGATTCCGGCGGGTTCGGCTGCCCCTTCCCGCTCGGTCTAATAAGCTTTGCCGACCACCGCGCCCGAAGCGTCCTTGAAGATCACGAGGTTTTTGTCCCCGTCGATACCGTCGAAAACAATCGTCAGCCCGTGATCGACGGTGTCACCCCGTTTGACCAAGACCCCGTTGATGAAGGCACGCGGGTTGCTGGTTTCTGCCACGCCGCTGATGACCACGTTGCTGACCCAGTCGCGGAAAGCCGCGGAGGGCTCGACCGTCGACGGAGTCACCGGCTCATCGGGAATATCGATTACCACTTGGGGAGGTGCCGCCTCGGCGGATGTGTCAGCGGGAACTTCCGCGGCTTCATCCGTCGCATCGACCATTTCGTCGTGGGCGGCAACTGCATCCTGCGCCTGCTCGATCAATTGGCCGGCAACTGACGCCGGTCCCTCAGCCGGCGCTTCGGCTGGAGGTGTTTCGTTAATCGCTTCGAGCGGAGCCGCGTAGGGGTTCAACTCGGGAGAGGCGAAAAACATGTTGTAGACCATGTAGCCACCAAAGCCCATGCCGCCGAGGAGTAGAATCACCACGGCAAACACCGCGATTTTGAAGATAGGACGCTGCTCGGGGCGCAACCGTTTACGAGCCGGCGCTTCACTGTCGTCGTCTTCATCCGCGTCCGCCAATTGGGTGGGCGGAGGCAACGGCGGCGTCGTGGCTGGCTGGCCATCGGAATCGGTCACCACCGGAATCGGCGGCGGTAAAGTGGGATCCGCCGGCGGTTCAGTCGGAGCTGAGGGCGAAGCATCGCCGACGAATCCGGAAGATTGTTGCGGCAGACTTGGGGCACTTTCGGCCGACGCCGCCTCGGGAGCCGTTGCTTCAGGTTGGGCGTCGGAAGGTTTTGGCACCGAGAGCTTCAATTTCGGTTTTTCGGCCTTGGCTTTTTTCAGGGCCTCTTGGACCGCCGGATCGATGCTCGGGTTGGTTTCGTCACGATGGTTCGCCGCGTCAGCAGCGGGGGCGCTCGATGGCGCCGGCGGTTCTTCCACCGGGGTGGCGGTGGGCGCGGCTTCGGTCTGAACGCCAAGCTTGGGCTTCAGCCGAGGTTTGGCCGGTTGCTCGGCCGCGGGAGTCTTGGGGGCCGGGGTTTCGGCCGGCTCCTCCTGAGCGACCTCCTCTTCCGGTTTAATCGAAAGCTTTGGCTTGGCCCGCGGTTTGGCGGGCGCTTCCGTGGGCGCCGCTTCCGCGGGAGCGGCCGCCGGTTCCGCCGGTTTGGCCTTGGGCTTAAGACTCAGCCGCGGTTTTTCTTCGGCGGAATCAGCGGCCGGCTGGGCGCCGGCGGACTTCGGCTTGAGCGAAAGTTTGGGCGCAGTTTTTTCGGCTCCCGCATCCTCGCCGCCCTTGGAATTCTCATCCTCGGGTTTCTTGCGGGGCCGCAGGCTCAAAGCTGGTGGCTCTGACTCGTCGCTCATACCCGCCTATTGCAGCAAACCGGCGGACGGTGGCGATGTCTTTTTTGCCTTCCGAGGGCTCCAGCGATCCTGCGGGAGCGATTTTGACCGACGATTGACCAATTTGGCGGGTGACTGGCGTGGGGGCATTGACCGTCCGTGAGCCTTACCGAACCCTCACGCCTTTGTCTCAACCCGATCCACTCGCCCACTCCGCCGCTCGTCGTGGCGCGGTCGCCGCCTTCATGACCTACCTGTTGTGGGGCACGCTGCCGGTGTATTGGAAGATGTTGGAAGGCATCCCCGTGGTGGAGCTGATGGCCCACCGCATCATCTGGACGCTGTTTGCGGTGGTCGGCTTTCAAATCATCCGCGGGCGATGGGGCGCCCTGCGCGCGACCTGGGCCGTGCCGGCGAACCGGCGGGCGCATTTCCGGGGCGGTATATTTCTAACGCTCAACTGGAGCATTTTTGTCTGGGCCCTGCTGCACGATCAGGTGATCGAAGCGAGTCTGGGCTACTTTCTGGTGCCGCTGGTAAGCGCCGGACTGGGCCGCCTGCTGTTTCGAGAGAGGTTGCGTGGTCTGCAGAAATTTGCCCTCGGTCTGGCAGGGCTGGGCGTGGCCGTGCTGTTTCTCCAAATCGAGAACCCACCCTGGGTCTCGCTCGGCGTCGCCGCCACTTGGTGTTGTTACGGGGTGGGCCGCAAACGTTCCGATGCGAGTGCCATCAACGGGCTCGGACTCGAATTGGGTTTCATGCTACCGGCCGCACTCATATACCTCGCCATCATGGCGATCCAGGGAGGATCCACGTTTGCAACCCTGGGACTGACCATCGACCTGACCATCATGGGCACGGGGGTGATCAGCATGGTGCCGTTGGTCATGTTCGCCTACGCGACCCAGCGGCTGACCTACACAACCTTGGGACTGCTGCAATACGTCGCCCCCACCTGCCAGTTCCTCATGGGCTGGTTGGTATTCGACGAACCGTTTGCGGGGATCCGCGTCCTCGGGTTCTGCCTGATCTGGACCGGGGTCGCTTGCTACGCTATCGGCACGCTGCGCCGGAGTTTTCCGCCGGACCACTGAGTCCGCGGCCTATTCGCGCGGCTTGATTTCAATCAGCTCGACCTCAAATATGAGCGTCGCCATCCGCGGAATGTCGGGAGCTC
This sequence comes from uncultured Opitutaceae bacterium, assembly GCA_937128785.1. GTDB lineage: Bacteria > Verrucomicrobiota > Verrucomicrobiia > Opitutales > Opitutaceae > Actomonas. The sequence goes on from CAKZMS010000187.1 coordinate 4,609, forward strand.
GGCCCCGAGTTCCATAGGCCATTTCGAAAGGCACGATGAGGCGGCGCTTTTCTCCCTGGTTCATCATGAGGAGGCCATACTCCCAACCATCGATGACCTTGCCGCGGGACAATTGAAACGTAAACGGAGCACTCCGATCTTCGGCCGAGTCGAACATCGTGCCGTCCAACAGGAAGCCCTTGTAGAGCACGGACACAAAATCGCCGCGTTGCGGTTTGGGGCCCTCGCCCGGCTCCATCAACTCCGTCCAAAGGCCGGTGGAGGTGCGCTCGGCGTTGGGCCACTTCTGCTCGACCTGAATGAGATCGCGGGGCGGCAACTTCTCGCGTTGGGCCGAGGCCCAGCTGGGCCAGCCCACTACCGTGATGACTAAAAGAATATACAGACGACGCATAATACAGACCGTAGAGAGGTTCGGACCTCGGGCGGAAGCCCGATTTCAACAAGGATATGATTTGGTATTTCGCAACCAGGGCGGGCTGCTGCCCCTGGAAGCGGCTGTAGCCGGGGTCAGCGACCCCGGCTACAATTAACTATCCGGACAAAAAAAAGCCCCCGGAAGCGGGGGCTTGAAAAAGCTAAGTCGGTTGGACTCGGGCTTAGTAGCGATCGCGGCCACCGCCACCGCCACGACGGTCGCCATAGCCACCGCCGCCACCGCGACGATCACCGCCGCCGAAGCCACGGCCGCCGCCACCGCCGCCACCGAAGCCGCGGCCACCGCCGCCACCACCGAAGCCACCGCCGCGCGGGCGATCTTCCTTCGGCCGGGCTTCGTTGACCGTGAGGGCACGACCCCCGACGTCTTCACCATTCAGGGCCTCGGCTGCCTTGGCGGCATTTTCCGGGGTATCCATGGTGACGAATGCGAAGCCACGAGGGCGACCGGTCATTTTGTCCATCGCCACAAAGACGTCGGTGACATCACCGAATTGAGCGAACACGTCGCGCAGCTCGTCTTCGGTGGTTTTGAAGGACATGTTTCCTACGTAGAGTTTGGAACTACTCATGATGTTGATGATTTTCGTCTCCTATCGTCTGCTATCAGTCCGTTCCCGACCATCGGGTTTCAAATCATCACTAGAGCCTTACCCAAACGACGATCTACCAGTTCCTGTTGCCTAACGCTATTCCAACGAACGAGGCCAGCAGAGACCGGCAGCCCTTAAATGCAACACTATTAAAAGGCGGCAGGGAGGGCCGAAACGAAGATGTAACCTAGCCCAATTGGCGGCGGGAGGGCGCTTTACTCCGCCCGCTCCAACCAGACGTGTTGGAAGGGATGAATATCCGACAAGGTCGGGTGCCAACCTTTCACTTCCTCGCTTTTCACGAAAACACTGGTGTAGAAGTAAAGGGGGATGATCGGTGATTCCTCGCCCAGAATGCGTTCCATGTCGTAGAACATTTCCGCGCGCTCCTGCGGATCGCGCACGGCTTGCACCTCATTGACGAGCTCGTCGTAGCGCGCGTGGGACCAGCCCGTGCGGTTGTTGCCGCCATCGGTGACATTCATATCGAGGAAGGTCATCGGATCCGGGTAGTCACCGATCCACGCACTCCAGGCGATGTCGTAGCTGATCTGCTGCATCGTCTCCAGGTAGACCTTGAATTCCTGATTATAGAGCCGCACGTCGATCCCGAGGTTGGAACGGAGCATGGCCTGCAGGGCTTCACACACAATCCGACCGGAATCGGAGGTGGGATAAAGGATCTCGATCGGAGCGAGCCCCTCCCCGCCCGGATATCCCGCTTCCGCGAGCAGGGCCTGTGCTTTGGCTACATTATCCTCGAAAGTTTTGGGCGGGGCGAATCCCGGCATCGTCGGCGCAAAGTGCCAGGCGGGGAATTTGGTGCCGCGGAAGATTTCGCGGGCGAGCCCTTCGCGATCGATCGCCAGGGCGATGGCCCGGCGAATCCGGGGGTCGGCCAACTGCGGCCGGGTAACATTCACCCGGAAATAGGCCGCCGCCAAAAAGTCATCTATCCGCAGCACTTCCTGATGGTTCTCCCGATATTCATCGATCTTGCTCAGCGGCAGGGCCCGGGTCACGTCCAACTGCCCGGTGCGAAACATGCGCTCTTCAGTATCGGCGTTTTCAATGGGATAAAACTTCACCCCGTCGAGCTTGACGTCCGCCGCGCCCCAGTAGGTCGGACTGCGGTCGACCAGGATGTGTTGGTTGGGTCGCCACTCCTTCAACACGAAGGGACCATTACCCACATAGTTTTCCGGACGGGTCCAACGGCTGCCCTTGCGGTCCAAGCCGCCGAATTTCTCCACCGTCGGGATGTGCACCGGTTTCCAACTCGCGTGATTGAGCACATCCAGGAAGTAGCCGGTGGGATGGTCGAGGGTGAGTTCAAGGGTGCGATCATCCAGCGCCTTGGCGCCGACCTGCGTAAAGTCCGTGATTTCGCCTTTGTGGTAAGCTTCTCCGTGGTTGAGCAAATAGAGCTGATAGGCGTATTCAGATGCCAATGACGGCGTAAGCATCCGCTGATAGGATCGCACGAAATCATGGGCCGTCACGGCATCGCCGTTGGACCATTTGGCATCGGCTCGAATCGTAAATGTGTAGACCAGGCCATCATCGGAAATCTCCCAGGACTCGGCTTGTCCGGGCATGGCTTTGAGGTTTTCCGGGTGATAGGACACCAACCCTTGGATGAGCGTGCGGACGATATTGGAGGCCGGACGACCGGTGATGGTTTGAGGGTCGAGATCCGCCGGCTCGGTGCCGTTGGCGATATGCAGCACATTGCCCTTGGCCGCCGGGGCGTTGCCGCCGCAACCTATCAGGGCGATGGACAAGAAGGCGCCGCCGAGGGCGGGCAGCAGGAGTCGTCGCAGAAAGGAATTCATAAAATCAAATGCTGTATTTTTGGCGAATATCGACGGGAAGGGGGATCGAGCGTTTGGTCTCTAAATCAATCAACGCGTAATCGCAAAAGCCGTCGCACGATCGTTTGCGCTGGGGCAGCCGATCAATCTGAAAAGCCACCCGGCACCCTTGCGCGGAGAAATGCTCGATCCAGCAACGCACCACCATCCGGTCTCCGAGACCCAGCGGTCTTTTGTAGTTCACGGTCGAGCTGGCCATATACCAGCCCATGCCGCGCTCCGCAAAATCCGCCATGGACATGCCGTAATCGCGTTCCATTTGGATGAAGCGGGCCGCGAGAACGTAATCGAGATAGCGGGTGCTGTGCACGTGCTGATACAGGTCGATGTCGTCCGGGCGCACATCGAGTTCAGTCTCAAAGCGGGAGAAAACAGTTTTGTCGGGGTTCATGAAGAGGGATCCAGAATATCCAGCAGTTTGCGCCGGTCTCGCTTGGTGGGGCGACCGGTTCCCGGTTCGCGCACAAAATTCAATTCCCCGCTCGCCTTTTGCTCAGCCGGTTTCGGCTTGGGTGGCGTGCGATCTTCACAGTAGTCCGCCGCAAGTTTGGCTCCGACCCGTGCGGCGGGAAAATCGCGCACCACCAATATCCGCGTATCCGGTCCCACTCGCAGCGTGACGGTTTCCCCCACCCGCAGTTCCCGCGCAGCTTTTACCACCGCATCCCCTACTCTCACCCGGCCGTTGCGACAGGCGGTGGCCGCCATGGAGCGGGTCTTGCAAACCCGCACCGCCCACAACCAACGATCCACGCGACGGGGATTGGCAGACGGTTTGGTCGGGGCGTTCGCTTTCAAAACAAAAGAGCCGCCACCCTAAGGGGATGGCGGCACGTATCAAACTCTTAGCCGGCTCAGGTTGTCTCCCAATCTCGGAACTCTTTGCGAATCCACGAGGCTAACAATTTCTTCTCATGCCTGAGCGGATCGGAATCCAGCGGGCGAGCGGCATACATGAAACCCAGGTCGCGCAACTTGCGATCGCCTTCCCGGACCGTGTTGCCGGCCTCGTCAACGATGCGGAAACTCAGGTCGATTCGCGGAGGGTAGAGATCTTTGACCACGCGGGTGTCGTCGAAACCTCCGCGGCGCCACGGCTCGAATTCACCGGCCATGTCGACGTCGGTGATGACGACTTGGAGCGTATGCCCCGGAGCTATCATGTTGTCCAATCGCTCCTCCAGGAAGGCGGTGAGCTCGCTGATGTAGGCTTTCTGCGTGGACACGACCACCCGGTCGCTGTCGCTGAAATCGGTAAACTCCTTGGAGTCGATAAAATCGACCTCGACAGCGCCAGCCGCCGATGCGGAGAGACACGCCGCGAGCATTCCCATCGTGGATAATAACTTTGAGTGCTTCATAACAATTTCCTTTGACCAATCAGACCGTGGCCACGGTCAAAATGTTTCGGATAAATCGAAGTTTCCGGAACCCCCTCACCGGTCCGAGGCGATTTACCCCTGCTTATCAACGGGTTAAACTCGCATTCTAAAACCATTACGATTTTCCACCCCCCGCTTTCCAAAGCCGATTCCATGGCGTAGGGTTCGGATAGTATGTTTGCCAATCTGTTGCGCTTCCGCCGTCAGCCCACGCCCTCTCCCGAGCGGGCGTTCGTGCGTGAATTGACGGTGCACCGACAAATGGGACGCAGTCGCCGGTCCGAATTCTGGATCGTGCTGGGCTGGTTGCTCATCGGGTTGAAAACCTGGGGAACCTTCTGGTTGGTCGAGCACTACGAGATGCCGTTCAACGCCTGGTGGATTGTCCTGCCGACTTACTTCTGTGCGGCGGCCTGCACGTGGATCTACTGGCGCCGCAACTGATTGCTGCCTCACATGCCCGCCGTGACCGGACTCCGCAGCCCCCACGTCAAGGTCGGTCCCTTGGTCTACGTGGGTCGCATGTTCGACAAGATCCGCCTGCACGACCGAGGGGATTTGCCGGCGGATTTCCATGCCTCACTCGGCTCCGGTCTGGATCGACGCGCCTGCGGATTTCTGGGGGTGGACTACGCCGCTTTGAAAGCGCAGGTGCTGACAGGAGCGGACGACGAAGCCGTCCTGGAATGGTGTTCCGAAACCGGACGCACGCGGGACGAATATGACTGCGCGGTCTGGAACGGCTTCATGCAAAAGCTTGGTTGGCGGGATCATCGCTCGGAGTTTCTGCGCGAGCGCGCCGCCGCCGACGGCTACGCCGACCGCGGGGTGGAAACTTTTTTTGACTTGATCGAAATCGATGAAGGCCGACCCATTCGGACCCAACATGAGTGAATCGACCTCTCCGCAAGCCATCGTCGTGATGGGAGTATGTGGCACCGGCAAGTCCACGATCGGACGGGGTTTGGCCGAATCCCTGAATTGCCCCTACGCCGACGCCGACGATTACCACCCGGAGGCCAACGTCGAAAAAATGCGGGCCGGCATCGCGCTCAACGACGACGACCGCGCCCCGTGGCTCGACACGCTCCGTGGTATGATGGAGGCGCACCTGGTCGCCGGGCGCAGCATCGTGCTGGCCTGCTCCGCCCTGCGCGAGGAATACCGCCAACGGCTACAGCCCGCGAACCACTCCCTGCAATTTGTCTACCTGCACGGCGATCGGGATCTGTTGGCCAAACGGATGGCAGCGCGAACCGATCACTACATGCCGCCGGAATTGCTGGACTCCCAACTGGCAACCTTGGAAGTCCCCGCCCCCGCTAATGCGCTTTGGTGCGATGTCGCCTCAACCCCCGGGGAAATCCTGACTAGCGCGCTGGACTACCTGCGCGGCTCGGAAACAGAAAGTTAGGTTGCGCCGTCCCTGTCTGGACAACGCCCGTGCATCCTCTGAAGGTTCGCGCGCATGAAACTCGCTCGATTGCTTAGAATCATCGGTATCATCGCCTGCGCGGTGGTGTTGCTCGGGCTGCTCGCATTGGCGTGGCTCTGGAATCGGGTCGAAGCGAGTCTCGCTCCCCTCGAGGGTGAGTTTCAGATCACCACCATGTCCGCTCCCGCGGAGATTGGGCGGGATGATCACGGGGTCGTGGTCATCACCGCCGCCAACCGGATGGATGCCGCACGGGCGCTCGGCTTCGCCCATGGCCAGGATCGGTTTTTCCAAATGGACCTTTCCCGTCGCCGCGCGGCGGGCGAGCTCTCCGTTCTCGTCGGGGACGCCGCGCTGGGCCTCGACCGTGCCACCGTCGGGCACCGTTTTCGTAGTCTGGCTACCCTTGCCATCGAAGCGCTGCCTGAGGCCCAACGGGCCGAGCTCTCCGCCTACACCGAAGGCGTGAACGCCGGCCTCCAATCCCTGCCCAAATCGCCCTGGGAATATGCGATCCTGCGCACCGAACCCACTCTCTGGGCCATCGAAGACTGCGGCCTCGTATTCTACGCCATGGTGCTCGAGTTGCAGAACTCGACCGGCAGCTACGAACGCGATCAAGCCGCCTTGCGCGATGTCATGGCCGAGGTCTCCGTCGACTTCTTTAACCCGTTGATCGGACCCGACGACAGTGCTTTCGATGGCAGCACCCAGCCGCTCCGGGCTCCCCCCAGCTCCGCCATCCTCGATCTGCGCCCGGCCGAAACACTGCCCACGCTCTCTTCGCGCGGCGCCCCCGAATCCCCGACCATCGGTTCCAATGCGTTTCTCTTGGCCGGGGAGGACACGGCACACGGCGCGGGTCTCGTTGCGGGCGATCCCCACCTCGGCCTCAAGGTCCCCAACACTTGGTATCGGGCTCAGCTCAACTGGGCTCAGTCCGACGGCACCCCCCATCGGGGCGACGGGGTTTCCCTTCCCGGCGTGCCCGGCATCATCATCGGCACCAACGGTCATATCGCTTGGACTTTTACCAACGCCACCGTGGACACCGGTGACCTCGTCATGGTGGATCTCAACCAAGTCGCTCCGGAAATTTTTTATTACAAGGAGGG
>CAKZMS010000188.1 GCA_937128785.1 uncultured Opitutaceae bacterium
GTTCGGAATGAGTAGCGGACGCGAGGGAACTCGTCGCTGCGAAAAGCAAAAAGGGGAGCAAGGCACGCATGATTAATATAACGGTCAACGTAGCGCCGCGGACGGCCTGCTCAACGGAATTGCCGTGGCCTCAGCTGATTAGCAGCAGACGACGCGGCGCGGCGGGAGAGGTGGTGGGGGCACGGTGGATACAGGGAGGCCCCGGACACCCGGGATATTTCGTGGCGATTTTCCAGAGGTGTGCCTGCTTAAACTCAAATATCCGTGCGTTGGCCTTCTCGACGTAGTGCAGATCGTAGAATTGCTCGGACAAAAACGTGCGGAACCCCTCGTCATCGTTGCCGCCGTAGAACTGCAGTAGTTGAGCACGAGAAGGGGGATCGTCGGGTCGGGCCACGGCATCTTGAGGAGCGATCCCTTGCGATGAGGCTCCGGTATAGGTGCAGAGGTAGGTATCGGTGGGGGCATTGGCGCTGTCGGCGTGCCAATCCGCGACGTCGGTCCTCACCGGACCAGGATTTCGGCGGCCGGGTCCGCTGGGCACCAGATCGAGCGAGGGTTGGAGCCCCTGGTTACTCACTGACTCAAGATCGCCGGTAAGAGTATCGCGGGCAAGTCGGCCGGCTGCCCTCAATGCGAGGGCCGCCAGATCTTCCCGGTCGATTGATGTGATGTCCTCGACCGGTGGCAGCACGCGTTCGATTTCGCCGAAGTCTCCGGTTAACTCGCGAATCCAGCAGACGGCGTTGATCTCTCCCCCGAACTCATAGGCTGCCAGAGATTCGAAATTGTCGACGAAGGCGACGTTGGGCGGATAACCGTTCAGCGCCATCCCACTGGCTGCAGCCACGCCTGCTTGGTTTGGTAGTCGTAGGAAGGATTTGGATGGCTTGCCGTGGACGTAATGGTCACGCGGGCGTAGAGCGCATCGGAGGGCACCTCAAAACGGACGGATCGATCACTGGAGAGGTTGAACACCTCGCCGATTACGGACGAGGCGGGTGCATCGGCTTGGGCGTAATTGCGGCGGGTGCCGATGAGTTCGCTGCGAAACCGGGCTTCGCCATCGGCCACAATCTCAAACTCCAGCACGCGGGTGGCGGAATCGTAGCTCAACCGACTGAGTTCGACCCCGGTGGACGCGTAGAACCGGCCGTGGCGCATGGCTCCAATCAATGCTGCGGGGGTGAGGCCTTCGGCTTCGACCTGAATCCAACCCCGGCCGGGTGAAACATCGCCGCCATGATACCGATGAGAGTCATCCGTCGCCACGCCGTAAAGAGGAGCGGCGTCGAGTTTCGCCAGCCTCAGGGTATTGGCGATATCCCAGATCATCTCGTCGCCCGGTCGGGACTCGTCGCCCAAATGGTTGATGTCGGGGTGGCCGTTGTAGACTTCAAAGAAGCGCTCCTCCACCACGGCGGCCAACTCCTCGGCGGTCACGGACCAGCGATAGTTGGGATGATTCAAATGGGTGAGGATGGGGCGGCCGATGGCTTCCTCCTGCGCGGCGACTTGACGCAACAGCCGGCGCATTACTTGGACGGTGGATCCTACCGGTTCTTTTTGAAACGGAATCAGGTGCTCAAGGTTGAGTGCATTGATATGAACATGTCCGGTGGTGGATCGATCGGAGATTTCCTGGGCTTCGATGATCAGGAACTCGCCGGGCGCCTCGAATTGATCGCGGTAGGCTTGGAGCGGTTTGAGGATCACGCCCCGCTTTCCGGCTACCTGTTTCCATTCGATCCAGTCGGGTCCGAAACGGGCCTCACATTTTTCGATCGCGCCGGGTCCCGGGCCGACTTGGCGGGCCTTGATCTCCTGCACCGACATCCAGCGATAGTTCCGCGGGAGCACATTGTGATCGCTCAAGGTGGCGAAGTCGTAGCCGTTGCGATGGTAGTAATCGATGACCATCTCGGGGAAATCGTTGCCATCGCTCCAAAACGAATGCGCGTGGGTGTTGCCTTTGAAAAACCGCTGTTCGGCGCACACGGGACCACTGAAGATGCCCCAAGTGAGCGTGATGATGACAGCGACTCGTTTCAACATGGCTCAGTTGAAACGCCGAACCCCGCATTTGGCACTCCCAATTGTGGTGATTGCCGAATCGTAACCTCTCCGCCGCGAGAGGGCTCAACTCCCGGCATCGGCGCCAACGTGCAGTTTTCGCACGAGTTTTCCGATGGTGAGCGCTTGGACCAGAATCGAAAATACCACGACAATGTAGGTGGTGAATACGATCAGTTCGCGTGACATCTCCGCTTGCAGGGACAGCGCCAACGCGATCGAAATTCCGCCGCGCAAACCTCCCCAAGTGAGCAAGGCCAGGGTCGGCCGCACTTTACCGTAGCGCAACGGGGTGAAGGGCAGGGTCGCGCCCAACGATACCAGACGACCGCTCAACACCACGGGAATCGCGCCCAACCCGGCGAGCAGGAAAACCAGTTCGAACGAGTCAGTGAAGCTGAGCAGCACGAACCCCATCAGGGTGAACAGGACGGCATTGAGCAGGTGATCGATCGCTTCCCAAAAAGTCTCCAGATGGTCTCGCTCCTCCGCGTTTGTCCGATGCCCGCGAATCTTCAGGGCGACCATGATGCCAACCACCACCAAGGCCAGCGGTCCGGAAACGTGAAGCTGCCACGAAGCCGCGTAAACGGACATCACCGTCGCCACGGTAATGAGAATGTCGAGCGCATCATTGCGAGCGGCGCTCAGTGCCATCCGGGCGACCCACCCACCGGCCGCCCCGAGCACAATTCCACCGATCACTTCGCGGCCGAAAAGCGTAAGCACTGGCGTGATCCCCACTTCTGCCGCGGATGTGTGCTGCCCCGCGGTGCCTCCGGCGAGTTCGAAGATTGTCATAAACACCACCACGGCCACTCCGTCGTTGAGCAGGGACTCACCGGCGATGTCGGCTTGGAGGGAGCGGGGCACACCGGTGGTTTTGAG
>CAKZMS010000189.1 GCA_937128785.1 uncultured Opitutaceae bacterium
TCGATCAACATGGGTCCGTGTGCCGTGGTGCGGACGGGTGGGGTGACGCTATTGCTGACCAGCCGGAAGACGCCGCCGTTTGATCTCGGTCAGTTCCGCAGTCAGGGGATCGAACCGACTGATTTTGCGGTGATCGGCGTGAAGGCGGCGGTGGCGCATCGGCAGGCCTACGATCCCATCACGGGAGCTTCGTTTTTTGTCGATACGCCCGGTCCCTGCCGCAGCGACGTGGCGGCGTTTCCGTGGCGCCACCTCCGCCGACCGATCTGGCCGTTGGACGAAATTTCCGAACCTCAATTCCTTATCACATGAATCATCCCGCCGTATCATATCCGCGTGAAGCCGACACTCCGGTTTCCCATCTTCCGTTCAGTCCCGCCGTCCGCGTCGGCGACACGATCTATGTTTCCGGTCAGGCGTCGGTCGATAAAACCGGCAAGATCATCACCGACACATTCGAGGGTGAGTTTCGACGCTCCATCGAAAACCTCCGGGCCGTGTTGGAAACGGCGGGCAGTGATCTGGCACATGTTGTGAAGACCCACAACTACGTGCGCGAGCCGGATGATGTCGCGAAGTTCAATGAACTGTATCAGGAGTATTTTGATGCCCCGTATCCGGCGCGGACCACGGTGGCCAATTGCCTGGGCCAGAACCTGAAGTTCGAAATGGACTGCATCGCCGTGGCGAAGCCTGACTGAGCCTTCAGCCGGTTTTATTGGCCCACGGAATACACGGAAGAGGGCGCTCTTTTTTAACCACTGATTTCTCAGATTTACGCAGATCTGAGAGGCAACGATCTTGCCGAAAGTACGCAGTAGTTTTCAGTGCGTCCCTGTCCATCATAGCTTCAGCGACGGCGGAAGCCATCCGTGGAGATCTGTGAAATCTGTGGTCAAAAACGGCGGTGGAGTGGGGCTTTTGCCGGTGTGGGCACGAAAAGGGGATCAGGTCGGAAAATGTGAATTACGGCTCTGCCTACATTAACATTTTAACGACGCTGACCCCGTGGGCTTCGTTTAGTTGGCCTCGATTTTGCGGCGGACCTGTCCGCCATAGCTTTAGCGACGGCGGAAACAAGCGGAGACGCTGAGGGTAACGATCAGGGAACCGGTGGCGACCCAGAGGTTGGACACTGGGGAGAAGGCGATGGCCCAGCCCGTGGCGGTGCCGAGGCCCATGCCGAGGAGGACACCGCCGGGCTTAAACTTCCACCGGTTCACGACGATCATCATGCAGCCGACCATGGGGCCGAAGAACGCACCCATCACCGCTTGGGTGGTTTGAAATAAGGACCCCATCACGGTTGCCAGACCCGCCGTGGCGATGGCCAACGCGCCCACTCCGATGCTCGCCAAGCGGCCGAAGCGATACAGCTCGTCCGAGGTCCGGGGCCGTCCGAAGCGGTGAAGCCAGTCGTTGGTGAGCGTGCCAGCCAGGGCGATGATACCGCTGGTCATGCTGCTCATGGTCGCGGCGAGCAGGGAGGCGATCAGCAGGCCGGCGATACCGGCCGGCAGTTCCTCCGTAATGAAGTAAGCCAGAACCTGGTCAGCGTTTTCCGGCAAATTCGGATCGGGGTGGTTTTGAAACCAAACCCAGAGGAGGAGCCCGGCGCTCACCAGCAGGACACAGACAATGATCACGCCCCAGGTATTGATCGCGAACGCCTTGGCCGCAGCCTTGGTCGACTCGGCGGCGTGGTAGCGTTGCAGCATCATCAGGTCGCCGGTGTAGCTACCGAGGTTGCCGATCATAAGACCGATCACGACGGTCCAGAAGGTGAGATCGATGGTCGGGTCGAACGAGAAATTGAAAAGGTTCAGGCGCTCGCCCTGAACAAGTTGGGCCACAATTTCCCCGACGGGCATGCCCAGTTTATGGAAGATGAATCCGATGATGAACAGCATCCCCATCGCCATGATCACAAACTGGATGGCATCGGTGACGATCACGCTGCGGATGCCGCCGATGGCGGTGTAGAGCGTGCAGGTCACGCCGATGCTGATCACAATCGGCCAGAACCATTCGTCGCCCAAGCCGGTGGCCCCGAGCAGCACCAGGGTGGGCGCGACGAGGATCGCCGCCATCCAGCCGATCCGCAGCAAAATGAACATTGCCGACAGGCAAAGGCGGACTGGTTCGCCGAGGCGTTCCTCAATGATGTCGTAGGGGTGACTGCCCCCCCCAGCGAGGTAACGGGGCAGGAACCAGAACCGCAGCAAGACCCACGTGATGGGGAAACCGAGCATGCTCACGGCGATGCCGGCTCCGTCGGAAAATCCGACGCTCGTATAGATGACATAACTCACCCCGCTGAACAACGTGGCCGCCATACTGAACCCGACCATGACCATGCCCAATCGGCCGGTGAACCCACCCTTCGAAGTAAAGTAGGCATCGCTGTCGCCCGACTTTCCCCGACTCGCCAACCCCGCCCACACCACCCCGATCAGGTAAACGACAATGACAATCAGATCGAGGGAACGCATTCAGTTGAGGAGGGGCAGGTCTAGTTTAATCACTACCGAGCGAAGCGACATTCGAGGAACGGCAGTGAGGAGGCAAGGGACACGAATAAACACTAATGGCTAACGCACCGCGGACGGCCCGGCGGTCCGTCCCTACCTTGATGGCTCTCCTCCTGTGAAAAACCATCGCTGACGTGAGGTGTTTGCCTCCACACCGCCTTCCCCCTCCGCGAACGAGCGCAGCCTCCTCCCCCGAGACCTTCCCTCCCTCGACAGGCACAAAAAAGGCGCCCCGCGGATCGCGGGACGGGAAACCTTACCCAACCAGAACCACGACCAGCGCTGGCCGGAGAATGAGCCGCAGGCGGTGGACCGCAACGAACGCAATTGTGGTCTGAGGGCACCCGAAGTGTCCCGAAACCGTGAGCAGGTCGTTGAACAGTCCTCCCCCATTCGTGGCAGGGATTGCGGCCTCATCCGGCAACTCATTCTCAGCAAAGCTTACGATTGCCCCAGGTTCGGCTTTTGGGGTTGTGGTCTGTCCTGGATGACTGCCTCCCTGTAAATCCTGAAGACTAGGTCTGGGAGGGTTACGGCCAATTTTTGGCCTAGTGTTAG
>CAKZMS010000190.1 GCA_937128785.1 uncultured Opitutaceae bacterium
CAGGAAGTGCTTTTTCATGGTTTGGGTCTTGGTGTCAAAAACCAGCGTGCTGGTTCCGCCAATACAGGGCGCCACGCCCTGCCCCATGTCGTAGCTTAACGACGGATCAATCCGATCAATGCGTTCGTTGGCCGGGCCAAACGGACTGTGATGAGTCCAGGCGCTCTCATTCTCATGATTGCGAACCAAAAGGGTGAGTCCGTCCGGTCCCGCAAAGGCCCCCATGCCGTCATGCATCCCGGGGACGAGCAGACCGTCATCCATCTCCGCACCCGCCGGCGAAAAAGTGGTGTAGCTAAACCCGCGAGGCAGGCGAATCGGACTACCCGGGTTTGCGATCAGTTCTCCGAATCCTTCGGTGGCCGTCGCCGCCGAGAGAGGCTGCCGCGCCAAGGTCCGCAGACCTACAAAAGCGGCTGAATAAATGCTGGCAGAACGGATAAAATCACGCCGGGTGTTCACCCCGCCAAAACTGCTGCTTCGCACCGCCCTGTCAAAGCATCCTCCCGACTGTCACAGAAACGTGCCAGACTGGATAATGGTTTCATGATGAAAGCGGGAACGGAGGATTAGCTCGCGGGAAGAAACGGGTAGTCGGTGTAGCCCACCGTGCCCTCGCCGTAGTAGGTATCCGGATTGGGTTCGTTCAGCTCGGCGCCGAGCTCGATCCGACGCCGCAGATCGGGGTTGGCGATGTAAAGCTGTCCCCACGAAATCGCATCCGCCTCCCCGGCGTTGAGCAGTTGAGCTCCCTGCTCCGGCCCAAGTGCCTGGTTGGCGATGAACGGTCCGCCAAACTCTCGTTTGATCATGGGGCCCAAGCGGGGTTCCTCTTGAGATTCGCGGGCAAAAATGAAGGCGAGCTTACGCCGGCCCAACTCGCGGGCGAGGTAGCCGAAAATCTCGCGGCGATATTCCACGCCGGAATCATGGGACTCGCCCCGGGGTGCCAGGTGCATCCCGACGCGATCAGCTCCCCATACGGAGAGGACCGCGTCCGTCACCGCGAGATGCATGCGAGCCCGGTTCTCCACCGAACCGCCAAAGTCATCCGTGCGCAGATTGCTGTCCGGGTAAAGGAACTGATCCAACAGGTAGCCGTTGGCGCCGTGAACCTCCACCCCGTCGAATCCGGCGCGCTGGGCATTTTCTGCCCCGCGACGGTAGGCTTCGATGACTTCGTCGATCTCGGCGCGTTCCAAGGCTCGCGGCGTCTCGAACGGTTTCTTGGGCCGCACGTGACTCACGTGACCCTCCGGTCGCACTGCGGAGGGAGCGACGGGGAGTTTGCCGTCCAAATAAATCGGATCGGAAATCCGGCCTACGTGCCAAAGCTGAAGCATGATCCGACCACCCGCGGCGTGAACGGACGAGGTGACCTTTTTCCAACCTTCGACCTGCTCGTCGGACCAAATGCCCGGCGTATCCGGATAACCCACGCCCATCGGATCCACGGAAGTGGCTTCCGTCAGGATCAATCCCGCCGAAGCCCGCTGCGTGTAATACTCCGCCATCAGATCAGTGGGCTCCCGGCCCGCCGCGGAACGGCAGCGGGTCAAGGGAGCCATGATCAAACGATTGGGCAATTGCAGAGCCCCCAGCCGCACAGGCTGGAGGAGAGGTGACGCGTCGAAAGGTTTCAAGAAGCCGGGAGTCGAATGCTGCTGATGTTTAGGCCGAGGCAACCCGATCCACTGCTTCCAGGATGGAATCAGCAGACTGCAAACCGACCAACTGGCCAGCCGCTTGGCCCTGGTGGAAAATCACCAAGGTGGGAAGTGCGCGCACCCCGTGGTTTTGGGCGAGTCGTTGCTCGGTATCGACGTCAACCTTGACGACCTTGAGGCTATCCGCCCGGGCTTCGGCGACTTCCTCCAGCACCGGTGCCAGCGCTTTGCACGGTCCGCACCATTCGGCCCAGAAATCGACCAAGACAACGCGGTCATGAGAAGCTTCGATAACCGAAGAATCGAAATCCGCCCCGGTGGCGGTAAAGACAGATGATTTTGTGGTATTCATGATTGTTGACTATGTAGTCAAATAAATCGAAAGCGCAAGTGGCCGCCCGGCGAATGGTCCTAAACTCCCCGCCGAACGAGGCTTAGGCGGCTGAGGCGGATTCGGTTACCTGCAAGTGCGAGCAGACCTGATCCGCGAGATCGACGATGCGATCGAGGTCGTTGTGCAAGCGGGCCTGAGCGACCAGTCCTTCGTAGACAGCCATCGCGCAACGCACTTTGGCGGCAACATCGCCCTTGGGGATGACTCCCTGAGCCTGAGCATCGGAAATCGTCTGAACCCAGTAACTGCGGACCTTATCCAGGAGAAACCGGACCTTGTCGCGGATCGCATCGTCACGGTTACCGATTTCCGAGCCGAGGGAGCAGAGCACGCATCCCAGGACGCGGCCGTGTTCTTCCAGCATGTCGGCCTGCATCGCGTAAGTGCCTTGGCAATAGTTGCGGATCCGTTCCATGGGAGGCAGGTGGTCGGCGAACATTTCGTCGAGTTGCGGCTCATAGTCGTGCCACATCCGGTCCAAAGCCTTCACGGCCAGATCAGATTTGGATTCGAAGAAGTAATAAAAACTCCCCTTGCGCACATCAGCCCGGCGGCAGATGTCGTCCACGGTGACAGATCCGTAACTTTCCCCCCAGAGGAGGAAAATTGCGGCGTCCATCAATCGCTTATCGGCATCGCTGGTGCGTCCCATGCGCGGAAGCTACCTCGGACGGCCATTCAATCAAGTCAGCGGTCCAATAATTCGTGACCTATTTGTCACCTATTCCCGCTTGGCGTGCCTTGCTGCGAGCCAACCGCAAACGAATAGCTGTAACGGGTGGTAAATCATGATGGGCAGCAGGATCAGGCCGAGTCCGGGATGAGCGCCGAAAATCACCTTCGCTAGCGGAACTCCCGTCGCCAGGCTCTTCTGCGCGCCACTGATCACCATCACGATTCGTTCGGCCGGGGCCAGTCCGAGCATCCGGGCAAATCCGATCGCCACCGCCAAGGCGATCACCATGAGGATCACTACGCCGATAAAAGCGACCAAGATGGTGGCGAAGCCGTGTTGTGACCAGATATTGGCCTGCACCGAGTTACAGAAGGCGGCATACACAATCAGCAGGATGGTCGCGTTGCTCAGATTTGAGAGCCGTTTCTTATGCTGATCCGCCCACGCCTTCAGACCGAAGCGACGCAGCAACTGCCCGACGGCCAGAGGCACCAAGAGTAACAGACTGACTTCACGGAGGACTTCACCGACGGACTGATCGCTGCCCCCGCCTCCGCTCGCCAAAATCGCGGCCACCCAGAGCGGCGTCAGGAATACCCCCAATACGTTGGAAAGCACGGCGTTGAAGATCGCCGCCGCCACGTTACCACCGGCGACGGTCGCCAACACCACCGCCATCACAATGGTTGACGGCAACACGCACAGGAACAGGAAGCCCATCCGCAGATCCGGGGCCAGTTTGGATCCCACCAATTGATCCATGCCGAGGCCGATCAACGGAATCACCAAAAAGCAGAAGAGCTGCACCCCGGCGTGCAGACGCCCTTGACTGGCACCGTCTTTGAGCGCCTTGGCCGGCAGGGTCATTCCCTGCACCAGAAACACCAGCGCCACGGCGAGCTTGGTCGTAACTTCCGCTTTGAGCCAGCCGCCGTCTGCCCCAGCTTGCGGCATCACCCATGCCAGCGCCACGGCCACCGGCATTCCCAGCATGAACCAGTTCTTCTTTAAAAATGCGTTCATGATGATTCGCCCGTGGACTGGTTTGAGGACTTCCGGCGGCCTTTCAATAATTCCATGATCTCATCCCGACCTTCGAGCTTCAGGGCATACCCCGTCAGTCCAAAAACAAACGCCCCGAGGGAAATGAGGGTGAGCAATTCCAGTAGATCGATCCACCAGCCCGCCGCCAGGGTTTCAAATCCGTGGTGTCCGGCCCAAACGACGAGACCCATCACCAAGCCTCCGATCAAAATTTTGCCAAAGTCACCCCGCAATGCGGTCACTTTCAATTCTGGCCGACTCCGGCTCAGTTTCATTTGCAGCCAGCCCGCTTGCACAAAGATCGAAATCGTACCGGCCATCGCCAGGCCCACGGAGCCCAGTGGCCCCATTAGGGCGAAACAAAGCCCGATATTGACCAGGAAGCTGACGAATGCCGCCTGCACCGGTGTCTTCGTGTCCTTCTGAGCGTAGAAGGCACGAATCAGCAGGCTCACAAATCCCAGTACCGGCAACCCGATCGCAAAGACCCCAAGCACCGGAACCATCTCGGCCGTGTTGTCGGCAGTGAACTGCCCCCGCTCAAACAGGACGCGGATAATCGGAGCCGCCAGAATCGTCATGCCGATCGCCGCGGGCACATTGACGGCCAGAATCAACCGCATGCCTTTGTGGTAGGCCGTGGCCATCTGATCCCAATCGCCGCGGGACGCGTGTCGTGAAATCAGCGGAAACACCACGGTGGTGACCGCGATCGCAAATACGCCGATGGGAAGTTCGATCAGACGGGACGCCAAATTGAGGATCGCCGCCGCCGAGTCACTCAGCGAGAGACCGATCAAACGGGAGACCGAGGTATTGATCAGGTAAATGGCAGAGCCCAGGGCGGTCGGTCCCATCAGCAGTAATATCGAGCGCACCGCGCCGGTCAGGCGCAGGTCGAACTTGGGACGCCATCCTGCCCGCCCCAGGTCGATTGCCGGCAATGTCATCTGGCCGAGTCCTCCCAGCAAAACGCCCGCACATAGCCAACGCATGCGCGTATCATCCAAGGTTAACT
>CAKZMS010000191.1 GCA_937128785.1 uncultured Opitutaceae bacterium
CTTCCCTGGTATCGCCGTTTCAAATTCTGGCTGGTCGTCTACCTGATCTGCTTCTGCGGGGTGTATATTATTTTCTAGCGAGATCGTCGGTGCGAAGCAGGTGGGGACGGACCGGTTTGTCCTCCGAAGCCTAGGTGAAGGTGGATGGGCCGTCCGGTTTCAGGCTGACGGCGCCAACCAAAAATCATCCGACTCCACCGCACGGACGGCCCAGCGGTCCGTCCCTACCTCAAAACCGGCGTCACAACCAAACTCTCACGCCAACGTCGACCCACCGTAGAATTCCGGCTGGCGCTGAAAGGCGAAGGTCTCGGGGGCGTCGATGAACTTAGGCTCGGGCTCACCGCAGGCTTGCATGCGGCGGACCATGCGGGCGCGCATGTCGGCCACGACTTCCTTGAACGGTTCCATGCCAATCAGGTTGGTCAGTTCCCAAGGATCCGATTGCAGATCGTAGAGGAAGTCATCGACGTATTCGTCGGCTGACTCGGCATCCAACGGCTTACCGTCTTCGTCGAGCGCCGGGCATTTAACGCTGTATTTGTAGCGCGCCGTGCGCACGCAGCGGCCCGTGTGGCTTTCGCTGATCTGCACGTAGACATCATCGGGCCAGTCCATGTCGCGCTGCGCCACGAGCTGTTTGATCGATCGGCCCATCATCGTATCCGGCACATCGATACCGGCGGCATCCAGTAACGTCGCCGGCAGGTCCACCAGCGAACAGAGTTGGGACAATTGTCCTCCGCCTTGGAAACCGGGACCGCGGATCGCGGTGGGCACGCGGATGGAGGCTTCGTGGCACGAGCGTTTGTATTCGGCGTTGCGGGTCTTGAAATGGCAGCCGTGGTCGGAGGTGAAGAGGATGATCGTATTGTCGTCGATGTTCAGACTCTTGAGTGTGTCCATGATCCGGCCGAGCGCCTCGTCACAACGCTTGATCATACCGCAGTAGCCCGGCCAATGCTGCGGGGCGGTCCCACCAAGCTTGGCCAGATCCGGCGGGAGCGGAGCCTGGGTGTAGGCTTTCTCGTAACCATCGGGCGCCGGATAATCGTCGCTGTGATTCTGGTGGTGGGGTTCGAGATAGGACAGGAAAAGGAAGAACGGATCTTCGTCTTCAGCTTTGTCGTCGATATAACGGATGGCGGCATCGGTTTGAGCATCCACACGGTAGCCCGGGAGCTTTACCTCCTGGTCATCCTTGTCCCAGAGGTGCGTGTCGTAGGGACCCGAGACAAACTCCAGCAGATTGGCGGCCAGCCAGTAGTCATAACCGCCCCGCCCTTCCGCCGGAACCGCGCCGTGATACTCATGCGGCATGAGATGCCATTTGCCGATGTAGCCGGTTTGGTAGCCGGCTTCGCCAAAGTAAGTCCCCAACATCTTGAGATTTTCGTGGGGACGGCGGCCGTTGCGCCAGACTCCGGTCTGGTTGGCAAACATCCCGGTTTGCAGGCACGAGCGCGCGGGGCCGCAGACGGGTTGGCAGGTGAAGCTGTTGTACACGTGGGTGCCCTCGTGAGCCATCCGGTCAAAATTCGGCGTCAATCCGAGGGGATTACCATGGGCGCCGGTGGTGTCAGCACGCTGCTGGTCGGTGAAAAAGACAATTATGTTGGGTCGGGATGTGGCCATGAGCGAAGAAGGAAACCAGCAAGGGAACTCGACAGGCAAACGGCAAGCAGACGTGACCGTAATTCGTTACGGTTCAGCGCGAATGGTCCACTTGGGGGTGGTCCCGCCACAACCACCGCAGGGTTTCCGGGAAAATGGCGGCACTGTGATGGGGGTTGTGCCCGCCATCACCCCACACGGCCTTGTAATCATAGCGCTTCGCCTCGAGGGCGGCTGCCATGGCCAGATTCGCTTCCCACCAATTGCCGAAAGCGTCGATCTCCAGGTCATTCACTCCGCTCTGGAGAAAAACGCGCAAGGCTCGCACCTCCGACTCGCGGATGATCTGCGGATAATGATGGCCGCCCCGAATCGCCGTGAAACTTCCCATGTGAGATATCACTTTGCCGAAGCGTTCCGGCCGATGCCACGCCGCATTAAATGCGGCTTGGCCACCCGAACTATTGCCCACCAAGGCCACCTCCGCGGGATCGGAGGAAAGCTCATAGCGCTCGCCGATCCACGGGAGGATCTCCTCCAGCAGGAAGCGCGCGTAGCGATCATCGATATTGTCATATTCATCCCGACGGTTGGCCGGCTGCCGAGGTCGAGGACCAATCGGAGCCGGGAAAACCCGCCGGTCGGGTGAGGCATCGCCGGGATTAATGAAAATCGCGATCGTAACCGGCAGGTCCCTGGCCGCGATGAGATTATCCAAGACTGTCGGCACGCGATATCGGCCGTCTTCCCGGACCCATTGGTGGCCGTCCTGAAACACCATGGTGGCCGCGGGCTGGCCCGGGGTGTATTGAGCTGGTACATACACCCAGACCGATCGCGTGGTCCCCGGATAAATCCGACTCTGGTCCCAGGTCAGTTCCTCCACCGCGCCGGCCGGCACCCCGGGCTGGGGCCGGGAATCAGCATGCTCGGGATAGTCATCGGGCTCCCGTTCATCGGCGGCGGGGCGGGTGGCATATTCCGCCGGACGCGGCGGGGCCGGAATCTGCACCAGCACCGGACGCGATCGATCGCGGAGCGGGGTCGGATCGACCAGCACTTCGGGATGATCACGCCACAACCACCGCAGGGTTTCCCCGAGCATCGCTCCCGCAAAATTGGGGTTGTGGGGATTATCACCCCACACCGCCCGGTAGTCGTATCCGCGCTCCGCCATGGCCGCGGCCATATCCCGGTTCGCATCCCACCAGACGCCATACGCATTGCTCAGATCAAAAGGACCGCTGGTTAGCGAAACCCGCAGTGCCTTCGGCTGGGAATCTCGCACCCATCGCGGCACGGCGTCGCCACCCAATAAATCCACAAACGTGCCGTTATGCACCGCCACCTTGCCAAATAAATCAGGTCGGTGCCACGCCGCTACGAAGGCCGCGATGCCGCCGGAACTGTTGCCCACAATGGCGCAGTTCGTCGGATCAGTGCTTAGATTCCGATGCTGCCGGACGGCCGCCAAGATCTCGGAGTCGAGGAACGTGGCATCACGGTCATCGATGCGGTCGTATTCGAAACGACGATTGAGTGGCAGATTCGGATTCGGCGGTGCCCTACCCTCATCCGCGAGCGGAGGCCGCTGCCCCGGATCGATGAAGATCCCGATCGTCACCGGCATCAATCCGTCGGCAATCAAGTTGTCCATCACGATGGGTGCACGCAGCGGGCGATCCTCGCGCACAAACGAACGCCCATCCTGAAACACCATCACCGCCGCGGGTTGTCGCGCGTCATACTGCGCCGGGGTGTAGACCCAGTATCGACGCGTGGTGCCCGGATACACCGAGCTGTCGTTCCACGCAAATACCTCCAGTTCACCCTGCGGCACATCGGGCCGCCGCTGGGCATCGGGATTGGTCCGGTAGTCACCCGGTGTGCGTAAGTAAGGCTCGGCTCCCGTTCGCGGCGGCTCGGCGATGTGGATGTAATCCGCCGCTCCCGCCGCCGTGACTAGGATCAAGAAAATCGCGAGTTTCATCGGAGAGCGGAGAGCGCCGCGAGTGGCGCAGAAGACTAGGCGTGAGGTTGTTGGTGGGGCTCAGGAGCGGTTACGCCCGCTTCGAATCGAGCACCTTGATACTCTATTAGCACACAGCCCAGCGGTGGCAGTTGGAGGTGAGGGTGATCTGCCAGAGTCCCGATTCGCTCACCCGCCCATACGTCCTGCAGCTCGGTCGCCGGCGACATGCCAAGACGATCCGCGGTGAGAATGAGGCTCTCCGATTGGCGAGCCGGGTTGCGATTAAACACGCCGCGCCCTCCGCTGCCCAACTCGGTGCGGCTGGCGGCCTGCCATACCTGCACATCACCCCGCATGTAAATCTCGCGAGCCGACACACCGTTCTGGTTGCAGGCCAGCGCTCGGGGGTTGGTCAGCAGTTCAACCACTTCGTCGCTCATCGTTGTCATGTCGCCACCAAACATGAGCGGCGAGGCACTCAAAATACGTTGAGTCATGAAGGTCCGCCGCTCGTCGGCCGTAAGCTGATCCGGGCGGCGGAAACCCTTCCCGCAGAGAGATGGATTCTGTCCCTCCGGCAACTCCCCCGGCTCAGGCTGCGGGCTCATCGTTTGCAAATCACCGAAAGGAATCATGTCCAGATCCGGCCAGAAACCCGGCTCGGTAAACGGCTGCCAATGCGCCCAGGCGTTGTAAGAGCGTTCGATGGACTCCGGATCATCCCAGATGTCCTTGGTCATCCGCACCATGTCGGCCTGCCGGTAGACCGGCATCAGCTTGGGATCCGCTTCGCCGCCGTGGGAGAGACTCAACTTGATGTCACGACCACTCCGCTTGATCGCCTCCACGTAGGCCAGAATCTCATCCGGATAGGCGGTGATGTCATCGGCCTTGATGAAGTCCACTCCCCAATCCGCCAACTGCTGCACCAGCGCATCGTGATAGGCCTGCGCGCCGGGCTGGGACATATCGATGCCGTAGTTGTAGTGGCACCACGGACAGGTCGAGGAGGTATCCGCGATATCAGCACACGTCACTCCCTCGGCGCCCTTGACCGGCAGTTTGAGCTCCACGGCCTTGCGGGGACCGCCTCGCATCAGGTGCACCCCGAATTTCAGCCCCAACTCATGCGTCCGCTCGATCAGCGCGCCAAAGCCGGTCGGGAAATAACATTTCGACGGCAGGGGCAACCCATGGCTATCGAGGTGGGCATCC
>CAKZMS010000192.1 GCA_937128785.1 uncultured Opitutaceae bacterium
GGCATCTGGGCGATGTGCGGCTCGCCGAACCGCAGGCTGGGATTGGCGGAGGCCTGGGTATGGATGTGGCGCCACTCGGCGCGTGAATTTGCGGCGTGGTAGACCTTGATGGCGTCGCGCAGCTCCCGGTAGGACGCAATCATCAGCGAACCGTCCTGCAAGGTGATGCCGCCATGAATACTGTCGGGGCCCCAGCCCCGGTGCTCCCACGTGACTCCGTTGTCCGTGGAGGCATAGAGATGGCTGCCATCCCAATCCGCGGCGGCCAAATATTCCGGCTGCTCGACCTCCTGCATCCAGCGTTCGAGCCAGTCGCGCGGATACGCCTCGGGCCCGAGGGCGTCATAGGTCTCGGCCTGCCAAAACACGGAGCGCACGTGCAACAGGAGTTCGCCGTTGGGGGCCATGGTCAGGCCCCCTTCACGATCATCGATGACGGTATCCACGGCGTTGACGGGATCGGTCCACGTCACGCCGTTGTCGGGGGATCGCAAGAGCGTGACGGCGGCGTCCGGGCTCATGTGTTGCTCGGTGCGGTTGAACGACAGCACCAGGTCACCATTTTCGGCGCGGGCGATGGCCGGCCAGGCGGAGTAGACTGCCGGATCATGGTAGAGCTTACGGTGCTCCATTTCGGCGGTGGCGAGGAGTGCGCTCAAGCTGCTGAGCGCGGCGATGATAGCGGTTCGGATCATGACAAAGAGACGGAGACGTTACGGTCGAGTTGCGGGGCGGTGAGCGAAACGAGGTCGTCGGATACTTTGGCCGTCACCGGCCCGTGGGGACCATCAAACTCCCAGCCGTCCGGGGTCTGTTTCCACGTGGCCTTTCCGCCAAAGTCCGCCGCGGGGCCGGTGGCGAACAACGTCAACAACCGGCAGCGGTCATGGGTCAGCGTCGCGTCGATGTAGGGTTCGTTGCGTTCCTCGAGCGGATCACCGGAGCGCTCCAGATTGTAGGGCGCCGTGTAGAAGTGGTGGTCTTGGTGGATGGCCAAATCACCGTCGCCGAGATTGACGATCTTGGCCGTCGCGGCGGCGATGCCTTTGCGCACCGCAAACGTGCCGTCGGCGTTGAGCTCGGCTTGGTTGATTGGGTGCCAACGCAGCGAGATGTCCTCTCGTTTTTCCGTAGCAGCATCGTCGAGCACGAGGACGTAACCGGGCCACAGGTGAAGCACGGTGCGGGTGAAGTGTTTCACGCCTTCATAGGCGGGAGTGAGGTCCATACTCCACGCCGCGCCTTGGCCGGGCTCGTGCCACCAATACGTCTGCTTGCCCGAAATGGGCTTGGTGAGGATGGGTTCGCCGCGCTCGCGTCGCGGCCAGCGTTGTTCGCGCCCGCCAAAGATGAGGGTGTTGTGACCTTTCACCGAGGCGTTGTAATATTTCCAGCGCAGTTCGCCTTCGAAGAAGTCGGCGGGATAGGACGAGGGAGAACCGATATCGATGATCATGCGCTCGCCCATCGTATCGAAACCTACGACTCCGAGATCGTTGTTTTCGTGGTTTTCCTCGCGACCGGACTTGCTGAACACGATGCAGTCCGTGCGCGGCTGATCCCAAGACGTGCGGCTCACGATCATGCCGCCATGGGCCTTGAACGCGATGGCCAACGGCTCGCGGTCCGTCGGTGGCACGGGCTTCACCCGCGCATCGTAGTAGAGCAGGTTCATGGGGTGGGAGTCCTCCTCGGGCCGGTTGTTCAAGAAGTAGTGTTGGAGCACTCCATCTTGCGTGGCTGCCGCGACCGCCGCCACGTATCCTGTCATCATCGGACGGTTGGGCCAGGAGTCGCCAAAGGGGACGGGTCGCCCGCCATCAAGCGTGCCATGCATCACCCAGCGGCACATTTCGGGAAAGGGCGACTCACCGATCTTATCAATCGAGCCACCCGTGGCGAACCGCATAGCGGTGAAGTAGCCGACGGGAATCCGATTGGCTCCGGAGTAGGAGACGGACTCGTTGAACTCACCTTCGGGACCGTAAGTCTCGAGGTAGGCGTCGAAGCGCTCCGTCGCGAGATCAATGATGTGCTGGGCCTTGGAGTGGTGTTCGCGCAGGGCCATGGCGGCGATCGCCACGCCACCTGCGATGACGGTAACCCAGTTGTTGAGATCCTCCATCCACCAGGCGCCTTGATCGACCGACGTAAGGAAAGGTTGGATACCGCGTCGATCAATCCCGGCGCGAATCTCCACGCGCTCGGCGTCGGTCAGGGAGTCGTGGAGCCAGTCGTAGGCGAGGGCGCAGTCCTGCGAGAGCATACCGGTGCGCAAGTCGGCGGGGTGGCCGAAACGAATGTGGGCCTGGTCGATCCAGTCGGGCCATTGGTCGGGATCGAGCACGGCGCGAATCTGCGCGAGGGCGGCGTCTTTGCAGGCCTCGTCGCCCGTCACGAGGTGGACGAGGGAGAAGCGATTCATCCGCGCGCCGGTTTGATGGCAGATGTAGTAGTCGAGATTGCGGTCGCGGATCATGCTCGCGGGGCGAGCGGGCACGGCGGAATCCGGCTGGAGCGGCGGCAACACTTTCTCGGCATTTGCCTGGGCAACCGTCTTCGCCCAAGTCTCGCCGAGGAATCCGCCCTGCTGGATGGCCCGACGGAAGTCGGCGACCGACTGGAGTCCGTTGGCGTTGTCGGCGGCGATGAACAACCGGGGGTGCGGCGGCAACCCCCCCGAGGCCGAACTGGCGGCGCGAAGGTGGGGCAGGAGCGACCAAGCGGCCGCCACGGTGGCAGAGTTTTGCAGAAATTTACGGCGTTTCATCGGCGAAGAGTTTTTAAGGATGGAGCGGTTTGATTTGGACGCTGATCGCGTCTCTTCCCGCAGGGGAGGTTTTCACAAATTCGATCCGACTTACCCGCTCACCCCATACGCCGAGTAGGCGGGGGTCGGTGACGTCAAAGTTCGTAATACGAACATTCACGCCATCCTCGCCGCAGGTGATTATGGCTTCGCGACCAGCGGTTGAGCCGGGGAAGCGACCGAGTTTTACATAGTCAGGCTGATCGGGGTTGCCGCCGATGAGTTCGATGGGGCGATTGGTCACCAGGTGCACGGCGACCTGCTCCCGTTGGTTTAGTTCGAAGGACTCACTGATCTCCAGCTCCACGCCGCGGTTGAGTTTAATGCGTCGAACCCATTGATCGGCGCCCGCCGCAGCGGGGAAGGCGCCGGTCAGGTCGAGGCTGAGCTGCGCCATATCTTGGGAGGTTTCATAGCTAACCTGACTGGCCGCGAAGTTGCGGCCCGCGGCCTGTTCGACGCCGTTGATCAGGGGCACGTTGTGCCAGCCGGAACGCATGGTCCAAATCTCGTAGCGCTGATCGCTGAAGGTTTTGGCGGTGTAGTATTCTGGACCGACGTCGATGATGAGTGGCAGTCCGTCGAGGTAGGCGATGAATGAGCCGACATCGTTGTGATTGTGTGACTCGTCGTTGTGGCCGCCTGTGGCGGTGACGTAGAGACCCGCCGTGGTGCCGGCTTGGTCGCGGGCGGTCATGACCTGCAGATCGGGTAACCAGCCATCGGCCGGCAGGGGGTCTTTGGCCTCCACGCCGGCCAGTTCGTTCGCGAGGAACAGATCGGGAATGATCCGGCCGATCGAGCCAAGATTGGGCGGTTCGCCTTTTTGATGGCGTTGCCATAACCACGCGCCGAAGGCGGCGAGTTCGTCGTCATCGACCGCCTGGCCGTAACGATAGACCAACGCGCCGTCGACGAAGGTGCGGGCGTTGGCGTCGGCAAAGTTCATATACCATTCGTTGCCGACGTGGGCGGTGAGAATGTAGCGGCCCATTTTGGCGATGAGCGGATCCTCGAAGATCGAGATCTGACCGTCGCTCGCGCCGTGCATCCAATCGAGAGCTTCAAACATGCTGGCTCCGGCACGCCCCCAATACGATGGGCCTTCGTCGCAGCCGCCATCGGCCGGGTAACTGTTGAGGAAGATATCGAGCACCCGCTGAGCCTTTTCGACGTGACGGGCGCGCAGCTCGGGATCGGTTTCGATCAGGAGAGCGGACGACAACCAGTTGGCGACGATCCACGGATTCCAGTTGTTGATCGGATGGCCCTGCGTGTCCCAGGCCATCCACCAAAAGTCGGCACGGTCGAGACACGGTTTGAGGATGCGCGTTTGGATTTCGTGATGCAGTCGCTTCCGCGTGACTTTGGACACCGAGTCGAGTTCGGGGCCGAGCAGGTAGTCGATCCACGAAATCAGGGCAGCGGTTTCACCCACACCGAGGTCCACGATGGGCTCCGTCGCATCAGGCAGGTCGGAGCCTGCGCGCTGCATAAAGATGTGAGCGGGGTAGGCCCAGGAAGATTCCTCGAATAGTAGCCAAAGGCCGTCGGTGATGGGATCGAGGAAGCGACCTTCGCCTTCGGCACATTCGGCGAGCACCAGTGCTTTGAGGCGATTACGACGTTCGGCCCACGGCAGCTGATAAGAACGCCGGTCGCCATTGCGCATGTAGTCCAAGAACCGAGTCGCGGGAATGACCTGCCACGGTTCGGCTGCGACGGTCTCGCCGTTGGCGATTAACCGCTCACGGGTGGCCTCGGCCAGACCGGTCCAACTGGCCCGATCCGCGGCGCGGGGGAATGGCTCCCATTCACCGTGGGGCAGGAGGGCGGCTTGGATCCCGGGAATGTCGCGACCGAGCTGGTGCAGCTCCGGTTCACCGGCCAGGAGGTTGCGCGGCGTGAGCGTAGGGCCGGGGTTGGCCACGGTCGCAGTCGCGGTCATTGCGGCAAGGAGCAGGGTCGCAATCCGGCTCCGCCCGAAGGGGAT
>CAKZMS010000193.1 GCA_937128785.1 uncultured Opitutaceae bacterium
CTCCGTCAGCCAGTCGAATAACTCGGCCTGTTGCGGAAATCCGATGCCCTCCAGTGTCACGGTCTCCATGGCCCGTCGATAAGACAACAAGACCTCGCGTGGATCCCGCAAGAGGAGCACATGGGTGAGATCGTTGAACCACTCGCGTCCGATATCGGGAAGCAAATGATGGGTCATGTGCTTCTGGTAGAACACCGAGGCTCCGGGCGGGATCGGTCCCGTGGCGCGGTCGGCCACATCCTGCCAGCGGGTGAGGCCGTCGGCGATCACCTCGTCGCGCATGGGATGATCGTAACCCGTCGTCTGCAGGTAGTGGGCGTAGAGGGGTTCGTCCCAAACGACGGTGTCGCTCCGGTTTTCCCAGGCCCGCATCATTGCCGTGGAGATGTTACGCGGGCCGGACCACATGGCGAGGCGCACACTCATGAGGTCGTGCAGTCGCGATGGATGAGTTGTTGGTAGAGCTCCTGCAGCCGTTCCGTCGTCGGCCCGCGCTCACCGCTGCCAATGGTGCGACCATCGATCGAAGTGACGGGGGCGACGCCCGCGAAGGTGCCGGTCACGAAGGCTTCCTCGGCGCTGTAGACATCAGTTAGGCTGAAAGTGCGTTCGTGTGAAGGAATGTCGTTCTCCCGGCAAACCCTCAGCACGTTGCCGCGGGTGATGCCACCGAGGCAGTAGTCCCCACTCGAGGTCCAAACCTCGCCGCGTTTGACGATGAAGAAATGGGTGGAATTGCACGTGGCGACAAATCCCTGCGGGTCGAGCATGAGGGCTTCATCGGCTCCGGCTTTGGTCGCCTGGATGCAAGCGAGGATACAGTTGATTTTGGAATGACTGTTGAGCTTGGGGTCCTGCACATCGGGCGCGCCGCGGCGCACGTGCACAGTGAAAAGATTGATGCCGCGAGTCAGCGTCTCCGGTTGGGCGGATTTGTATTCGGGAATGATGACAATCGTCGGCGGCGAGATGGTGACCCGGGGATCTTGATACGGAGTGGCTTTGACGCCGCGTGAAACCATCAGGCGGATGTGCACGCCATCGGTCATGCCATTGGCTTCGAGTAGTGCGTAGAGCTCCTTGGTCAGGGATTCGCGGGTGTGCCCCAGAGCGATGTCCAACGCCGCGGCACCTTCCCAAAGTCGGTCGAGATGCTGTTCTAGAAAAGCGATTCGCCCCGCGTGCACCCGCAGACCCTCCCAGATGCCGTCGCCTAAGATGAAACCGCTGTCGAAGACGGAGACATTGGCTTCGGCTCGCGGCACGAGTTTGCCGTTAAGGGAGATCTGAATCTCGGCGTTGCGGGGGTTGTCCACGTAGTCGTGCGTGCCATGAGCCATGGGCGCACGGCACCATAGTCGCGCGCGGAGATCAAGGGATTCACCTTGGATTCAATTGAATTCAAGTCACGGTCGTCAGCATCGGTTTGTGGGAAGCCTCACCTAGCCGATCGAACCCTCCCGCCCACCATGAGATTTCTCGCCCCGTCCTTCCCTCTCTTGACGCTTTGCGTTTGGGGGGGGTGCCCGGAACCTCCCGCCGACGTCGCGAACCCGAAGTCGCACGCGTCGGGGCCATGCACGTTCAACTATCCGCAAAACTGGGAAATCACCGATGATGAGTTCGCCGCAGACTTTCATTACGTCTTTGTAGAGACGCCGGGTGATGCGATTGTGATCCTACAGTCTTACCCCTTGGATCAAGAAGAGGATCTCGCGGGTTATGCTGAAGTGTTCTCCGCCAATGCCGCGGCCGAGACCCCAATCGGGGAGATGAGCGAATCGGTGTTTTCCGAACGGTCGACTGCCCATGGCTACAACTGGGTGGTCGAAGAACTCGCGATCAGTTTTCTCGGGGAAACCATTCCCCATCGGCGGGTTTATGGCGGCAGGGAATTTGGCGGCCGCCAGGTGTTTCTCATCCTGCAGGTTGCGACGGAAGACTACGCGATGATCGAGCCGGGATTTCATTTGATCCGCGACTCGCTTGATGGCCCAGCCCAGCCGGAAACGGAGCAAATCGATCGGGACGACTAACCACTCCCTCACATCCCCGTGATGTCGCGGTAGATCGTGCGGGTCATGCGCTCCGTGGTGATGAAGCCCCAGTTGTAGTCGTCGTGATATTTGGCGAGAGGATTGGCCGCGAGGATCGCGTCGATGTCATGGTCGGCTGCGATCAAACCCGCCACCAGGGCGCGGGCATCCTTCAGCATGGTGAGGTCACGTTTGAGGTCCGTGGCGGAGGCGAGTTCGCCGTGCCCCGGGACAATCTTGGTATCGTCATTGACCATGGCCAGGATCTGTTCCTGCGCGGCGATGAAGCCATCGACGGAGCCGCCGTTGTCCAGGTCGATGAAGGGAAACAGGCCGTGAAAAAAGAGGTCCCCGGCGAAGACCACGTTGACCTTGGGAAAGGCGACCATGGCGTCTCCATCCGTGTGGGCGGCCGGCGTATGGATGATCCGGGCGGGAGCGCCGTTGAGGTGGAACATCATTTCCTCGGCAAACGTGATGACGGGGAGAGAGGCGGGATCCGCCGGTTGATCATTCAGCCCTTGCTCCAGCAGCCGGCTGCGCAGGGTGTGATGGGAGACAATGTGGGCCCCGGATTCGGCGAACACCGTGTTGTTGCCGATGTGATCACCGTGAATGTGGGTGTTGATCAGGAAATCGGGGGCCTCCGGTGTGATCTGGGTGATCGCTTTGTTGAGCAGTTCGAGGGAAGGCGGCATCCCGCCGTCGATCAGGACCACCGCATCCTCGCCTACGGACATGCCCAGATTGCCGCTGAGAAATCCGCCCCGGCCGATCAACATGTAGAGGTCCTCGGAGACCTCGATCGCCTCGTAGTGTTTGCCGCCGCCGCCACCGTGATGTTCGGCAGAGGCGGGCAGGGTGAGCATCAAGGGGAGGAGCAGCAGCAGGCGCGCAGGTAGGAATCTCATGTCGAGCCACCGAAAGGACTTTTGGCTAAAACGCAAAATTCTGAATCTGGATCCCCGCGAGATATTCGAGAGCTCTCGTCCGCTTGTAACGTATTACGTTACAAAATAGCGATCGCGGGAATCCGGAAGTTGCAGGGCTGTTTCCTATCTAAGACGGGGTGAAATGTCACCGGTCACGGAATATTCGGTTCCGCATTCATGCGGCTTTTTTCGAAGGAGAGGCAAAGAGCCCCCGTGGTCGTCGTCGACCATTCAGCACTTGGCCGATAATGGTGGACCGGACGAACAGGTCGTAGGTCAGTAGGCAGACGCCCAACGTCACGACGGTGATACCGGTCAGTTTGAGCAGCCAATACATCTCGATCTCTGCCGTGGCGACCTGCAGCCAGATCACGATTGGCAAGTGGATGAGATACATCCAGTATGACGAGTCGGCGACGTAGCGGATGAATCGATTGGCGCGGCTGAAACAGCGCTCGAACCCACCAATGGTCAGCCAGACCATGGTCCACATCATGACGGCATAGCTCACGTTGTAGACATGGTGGGCCAGGTTGTGATGCGGGTGGCCGGGATCGATTTGATAGCGAACCAGGTAGAGAGTTACCAGAATGCCAGCTAAGGCCATGGTGCTTTTTCCCCAATTGATTTGGGCGAAGCGGCTGACGCATTCGGTTTGCCGATGCAGCAACCAGCCCAAGACAAAGAAGGATCCATAGAGCAGTAGCGAAGGGACATGAGGGACCAGTGATTTGTCCGGAGTATCGACGCCCCATCCGTCCATTTGACCGAGCAACGGCACGAGGATGACCACCGCGACGGGCAGAGCCCAGTGCGACGTCGACATCCGACTCACGGCCCGGTCCGCGACTCGTTGGAGGGAAGAGAAGGCCTGCGGAAACAGCTTCAGCACTTGCCGCGCGACGAGCACGAGTGCCGTGATCAAAGCGAGGTAGTAAAGAAACCACAGATGGGTGCCTACCCAGAGGCCAGTGGGCAGGTTTTTCAGATCGTCCAAGCCAGCCACGATACATCCCCAGAAGGAGAATGCGGGTTGGTTGATCGTGTAGCCCATGATGAACCCCGAGACCACGAGTGGTCGCAACACGAACCAGGCGAGAGTGAACGGAACGAGGATGCGCAAAGCCCGTGATTTGAGCAGTTCGGCCATGCCTTTTTTGTCCAGCGTCAGGTGGCCAACG
>CAKZMS010000194.1 GCA_937128785.1 uncultured Opitutaceae bacterium
TTCGAAGACCGCACCTCGCGCCAGACCGTGGTCAAGTTTCTCACCGATGGGATGTTGCTGGCGGAGGTGCAGGGAGACGCGACGCTGAAGGAATACGACACCATCATCATCGACGAGGCTCACGAACGCTCGCTGAACATCGACTTTCTCCTCGGGCACCTGCGGCAGCTCACGGTCCAACGACCGGAGCTGCGGGTAATTATCACCTCGGCCACGATCGACACGGCGGCCTTCAGCAAGGCCTTCGAAGATGCACCGGTGATCGAGGTGTCGGGTCGCACCTTTCCGGTCGAGATCATTTATCAACCGCTCGATGAATTTGGTGACGACTCGCGGTCGCCCGAGACAGACAAGGCCGAACCCCGGAAACGCGAAGCGCTGCACTACATCGATGGAGCGATTGAGTCCGTGCGCCGAATCCTCGGGACTACTCGCAAGGGCGACGTTTTGGTATTCATGCCGGCGGAACGGGACATCCGGGAAACCATCGACGGGTTGGGCGGGGATACCCGGGGATGCGACGTGATCCCGTTATTCGGTCGGTTAACGAATGCCGAACAGCAGCGGGTGTTCGCGGCGACCACCCGCCGTCGCGTGATCGTGGCCACCAATATTGCGGAGACCTCGCTTACCTTGCCGGGCATTCGTTATGTGGTGGATACCGGGCTGGCGCGGATCAGTCGCTACGCCACCCAATCCCGGACCCGTCGCTTACCGATTGAGCGCGTCGCGCAATCCAGTGCCAACCAACGGGCGGGTCGGGCCGGCCGCGTAGCCGAAGGCGTGTGTATTCGCCTGTATTCGGAGAAAGACTACAACGAGCGTCTCCGCTTCGCCCAGCCCGAGATTCAACGGGCCAATCTCGCGGATGTGATCCTGCGGATGAAAGCGTTTGGCCTGGGTGATATTGAGCGATTTCCGTTTTTGAATCAGCCGGCCACCAAGGCGGTGCGGTCCGGCTACGCGTTGCTCGAGGAGTTGCACGCGATCGAGCGCGAGGGACCGGGCTGGCAGTTGACGGATGTCGGCGCGCAACTCGCGCGATTGCCGGTGGATCCCTCGGTGGGGCGCATGATTCTGCAGGCGCGCGACGAGAAAGCGCTGCGCGAAGTGGTGATCATTGCGGCGGGTCTCAGCATCCAGGATCCCCGGGAGCGCCCACTCGACCAGCAGGCCGCGGCCGATGCGGCCCACCAGCGTTTCACGCACCGCGAGTCGGATTTCCTGACGCTGCTCTCCATCTGGGAAACGCTCCATGACGAGTTTGAAAAACTCTCGCAGGCCAAGACTCGGCGTTGGTGCAAAGCGCATTTCCTGAGTTACCCCCGGATGCGCGAATGGCGGGATATTCATAGCCAACTCCATGATCTCTTGGAGTCGCGACGGGATCTGGGGGAGGAGTCGGTCTGGAGCGGCACCAAGGCGAGCCAGAATCCGGCCCGGGCGACGGCGGAGCTGCAGGCTGATGATGTGGCCTATCGCGCGATTCACCGTTCCGTGCTAGCCGGGTTGCTCGGCAACGTGGCAATGCGCGACGATGAAAAGGGAGGCTACCGCGGCGCCCATGATCGCAAGCCGGTGATCTTTCCGGGGTCGGGATTGTTTGTGCGGGAGGAGAAGAAACCCAAGCGCGGTAAGCAGGCACCTGCGCCCAAACCGAAGTCCGCCAAATCTCCCCGCTGGCTGATGTGTGCGGAGTTGATGGAGACGTCGCGTTTGTATGCCCGGACCTGTGCGCGAATGGATCCCCGTTGGGTGTTGG
>CAKZMS010000195.1 GCA_937128785.1 uncultured Opitutaceae bacterium
CGAGGTGTTAAAATTATCGGCACTTCGCCCGAGTCTATTGACGCGGCCGAGGACCGGAAATTGTTCGCCGCGATCCTGGACAAGCTCGGTCTGCAGCAGCCCGCCAATCGCACGGCCATGAACGAGCAGGATGCTCTGGCGGCAGCGAATGAACTGGGCTTCCCGGTGCTGCTTCGCCCCTCCTTTGTATTGGGCGGGCGCGGCATGTTTATTGTCTATAGCGAGCAGGAATTCAAAGGAGTGGTCCGGCAGGCGTTTGACGTCATGCCGGATAAGCCCGTGCTGATCGACAAGTTCCTCGAAGATGCGATCGAGCTCGACGTCGATTGTATCAGTGACGGCACCACCTCGATCATCGGCGGAATGCTCGAGCATATCGAATACGCCGGGGTGCATTCAGGGGACGCCGGTATGGTCATGCCGCCGCATACCCTTTCGAATGAGATGCTCCAAATTGTTCGTGATGCCACCCATGCCCTGGCCAAGGAGCTCAAGGTGGTCGGACTCATGAATGTCCAGTTCGCCATCAAGGACAGCGAGCTGTTCCTCATCGAAGTGAATCCACGGGCTTCGCGCACGGTTCCGTTCGTCGCCAAAGCGATGGGCACGCCCCTCGCCAAACTGGCGGCCCGTGTGATGGCGGGGGCAACCCTGGCCGAACTCGGATTTACCCAGGAGATCGTGCCGAATCACTGGTGTGTCAAAGAATCCGTCTTTCCGTTCGTGCGATTCCCCGGTGCCACGATCGCACTCAGCCCGGAAATGCGTTCCACGGGTGAAGTTATGGGCCTCGACAATGATCTCGGGGTTGCCTTTGCCAAGGCTCAGGCCGCGGCCAAACCAGGTCTGCCTACCGGGGGTAACGTCTTTTTGTCGGTCAAAGATGAGGACAAGCCCCGCGCCGTCGACCTGGCGCGCCGCTTGGTGCGGCTCGGCTTTAAAATCTTCTCCACCGGCGGCACGGCCAAGATGCTGCAGGAAAACGGAGTCGACGCGACCCGGCTGGCCAAGATCAACGAAGGCCGGCCTACCGCGGTCGACATGTTGAAGAACAACGACATGGATTTGGTCATCAACACCCCCGGGGGAATGATTCCCCGGAAGGATGAGAATACGATCCGCGCCGCGGCCTACGCCCACAACGTTTGCCTGATGACCACGGTCATGGGAGCCTTCGCCGCGGTTAAGGGGATTGAGGCTCAGGCCCAGGCCGAAGTCGGCGTTACCCCGATTCAGGAACACGTGAAAAACGTGCGCCCACTCTAGTCCGCCCCTTCTGCCGAATCACAGGCCTGACCGCGGTCGGGTCCGTTATCTGGCGAAATCCTGCCTTTACGGGGTGAGGCCGTTGTGCTTCGTTGACCTTTTTCGCACCCATGTCCAAGTCCAACGAAACCCCTTCCACACCTCCTGGAGACGACCCCAACGTCGTTACGGCGGCTGAATCCGCCGCCTCTTCCAACGACCTTGAAGAGGTGGTGCAGCAATTCTGGGAGAAGAACCGCACTCTGCTCATGGGGCTCGCGGCCATCATCCTGCTCGCTATCATCGGTCGCAGCGGCTGGGCCGCTTTCCAAGCTGGCCAAATCGAATCCACTCGCGAAGAGTATGCAGCCGCCGTTTCCGACGACGCCAAGAAGGCCTTCGCGGCCGATCGCGCCGGAACCGCCTTGGCGGGAGTCGCGTTGCTGGAAGTGGCCGATGGCGCCTTTTCCGAGGGACGGTATGCCGAAGCCATCTCGAATTACGACGCCGCTGGTGCTGAACTGGCGGGCACGCCTTTTGCCGATCGGATCGCCCTCGGTCGCGCCATGGCTCAGCTGATGAGCGGCCAGACCGATGCCGGCAAGGCAGGATTACAATCCGTGGCCAATGATCCGGCCGTCGCTGCCGCCGTCCGCGGCGAGGCTATTTACCATCTGTCGGCCCTGGCCGCTGAGAACAACAACCTTGAAGAACTAGAAGTCCTGGCGACTCAAATTGAGGCAGTCACTCCAGGATCCAACTGGGCGCAACGCGTGACCCTCCTACGTGCCGCCACTGAAGCCGGTGCTCCGGCCGATGACGTGGGCTCGGGTG
>CAKZMS010000196.1 GCA_937128785.1 uncultured Opitutaceae bacterium
GAAAAGGAATCCAGATGCCATATAGTGCCGTGAGTCAGTCGGTGTTCAAAATCGTTTCAGCGCGTTCAATTATCCCCTCAACCGGCCACATCCGGCCGATGCCTTCGTAGCCGCAGGCCAACATGCCTTCTTCCGGGCCAATGAAATCGACCCCGCGATCCCGCAAAGTCGCGACGTTGGCGACGGTGGCGGGGTGCTGCCACATTTTGCCATTCATGGCCGGAGCCAATAGAATCGGGCAGCGGGCGACGAGGTGCAACGAGCCCAGAAAGTCGGAGGCCAGTCCATGGGCAAATTGACCGATCACATCCGCAGTCGCCGGCGCGATGAGTAGCAAATCCGCCTTGTCGGCGAGTTCAACATGGCCGGGCTGCCAGCCCCGGCCTTCATCCCACAAATCCTCCGCGACCGGACGACGGGCCAGCGTCTGCAAGGTCAGTGGAGTGATGAATTTTGCGCCGCCGTTGGTGAGAACCGGATGCACCTCGGCCTCAAGCTTGCGCAGCTGGCTCACCAAATCCGCGGCCTTGTAGGCAGCGATGGACCCGGTGACTCCTAAAACGATGGTTTTGCCCACAAGTGGCGACGACATGGGGCGCAGCTAAGCAATTCACCCTAGGCGGCACAAGCGTGGTCTTATCAATTACTCCGGTGGAGGCGGCGGACCTTCCGGCGGTGGTGGAGCACCCTCCGGCCGCGGAGGCATGCCTTTGCCTCGGCGGGGATGGATTTCACAGTCCGGTCCACAAACATGGCCCTCGGAGCGGCGATCACCGGCCAGCTTTTGCCAACGCTGCCGCTGACTCTCGCGCATCTTCCGATATTGTTCGCGCTGCGAGTCGGTCAAAATCTCGCCAATCTGCTGCTGCAATTCCTGCATGGTATCCCGGCTGGCCTGGCGCTGCTCATGCAGTTCCTGCCAGGCTTCGTTCGCCATCACCTTAAGCTGCTCGCGTTGCTCATCCGTGAAATCGAGCTCACTGGACAGGTGCCTCACCAGACGCGGAACGAACTGCTCCGGACTGCGCCCTCGCTCCACGATGCGTTCTTCGACTCGCAACGCGATGAACCCGCCGGCAATTCCTCCAGCGAGGAAGACGCCGGCAAACACGAGCCAGATTTTCCATGAGGACACGGCGCTCATGACAGGTCCCAAAGCGCGGTGATGGGATCATCCGCTTCCAATACTTGCTGATCGATCGATTCGCTCACCGCGGACAGGTTGAATGCCACGCTCATGACCGCGATCCCGCCGGCCAATCCGAGAGCGCGCCAAGCCTTGCGTTCGAGGAAAGTAGACCAGCTCGCTGCCCCCGCTTGCTCCCGGGCCAACGCCACCACTCGAGTGGCGAATCCCATCGGTGCGGTGACCTCGCGGTCATCGTCCGACGGCGGCGCGGATCGCGCGTGCTTGATGAGTCTATCCAATGGGTCTGATTTCATACCGGCTCCTCTGCTTCTAGTTTTTCCAAAAGGTTTCTCAATTTTCTTCGGGCCCGGAAGGCCCGAACTTTTACCAAAGTCGTGTTCCAACCCGTCATATCGGCCACTTCGGCCAGGGTTTTCTGTTCCAAATCCACTAACTGGACGACCATGCGGTCCGCTGGTTTCAACTGATCCAGCAGCTTTTCCAACAATTCGCGGGCCGCCAGAGCCTCCCCGGCGTGTTCCGCGGAATCATCCCGGGTGACCACGTCGATCATCTCCGCCTCGTCCTCGGAGAGGTCGGCCATCCGCAGCTCCGGGCGCCGTTGCTGCTTCCGTAGGTGGTCAATACAGGTCGTCACCGCGATCCGGGACACCCAGTGCGGAAACGGCATATCGCCACGATACTGTTCAAGTCGGGAAAACATCTTTAAGAATACCTCCTGAGCGAGGTCTTCCTCCGGGACGCGCCGGGGCAACCGGGCCCGAACGATGCGAATGACCTGGGGATAAAGGAAATCCACCAGTTCTCGCGCCGCCTGCTGGTCGCCGGCCCGCACCGCAACCAAGAGCGCCGGGAGATCGATATCAACGGCGTCAGGCGGCATAAGTGGAGGAAAGACAATGCATACACGAAGATCAAGACGCCTAAACCCCCGCCCGGTTACAGGTTGGGCAAAAAATGCCCGTTCCGCCCCTTGACTCCGCTCGGGCTGCGGTCGATAACCCTCTCGTCATGCGATACATCGCGACCGAGCTGCTTCGACTTAGCTAGACGCACGATCCGGGAGGGTCCCCGTGCGGGACTGATTGTGCGTCCAAAAATCGCTTAGCTGCAGCTCTGATTGCCACCGCAAACGGCCGGGCTGCGTTCTTCTCATTTTCGAGATTTTCCTCTTACATCTTAAGCCCTTTTCAAAATGTCCGTTTCTTCCGCATCCAAATACCGCGCGTTTCCGCCAATCGATTTGCCCGATCGTCAATGGCCCAGCCGCACGCTCACTCAGGCCCCCATCTGGTGCAGCGTCGATCTCCGCGACGGGAACCAAGCCCTCGCCCAGCCCATGAGCGTCGAGGAAAAGCTCGAGTATTTCGACATGCTAGTGCGCATCGGTTTCACCCAAATCGAGGTCGGCTTCCCTTCCGCCTCCCAAATCGAGTTCGATTTCTGCCGCCGCCTGATCGAGGAAAATCGTACCCCAGAGGACGTCTCGATCCAGATCCTCTGCCAATGCCGCCAGGATCTGATCGACCGTTCCTGTGAAGCCATCGCTGGCGCCAAGAACGTGGTGTTTCATCTCTACAACTCCACCTCCCCTGCCCAACGCAAATACGTCTTCGGCATGGATCGGCCCGCCATCAAGAAGATCGCGACCGATGCCGTCGCCTTGCTCAAAACCAAGGTGGACGATCTGGCGGCCGCCGGCACGCACCTGCAGTTGGAGTATTCCCCGGAGAGCTTCACCAGCACCGAACTCGATTTCGCCTTGGAAATCTGCGAGGCGGTGACCGACGTCTGGGTGCCCACCACGGACAACAAGATCATCCTCAATCTGCCGGCCACCGTCGAATACGCGACGCCTAACGTCCACGCCGACCAGATTGAGTGGATGTGTCGCAACCGCACCCGCCGCGATCTCAGCAGCGTTTCCCTGCACAACCACAACGATCGCGGCACCGGCGTGGCCGCGACCGAACTGGCGATGTTGGCCGGGGCCGATCGCGTGGAAGGCACCCTCTTCGGCAACGGCGAGCGCACCGGCAACCTCGATATCGTGATCGTCGCCTTGAACCTGCACACCCACGGCATCGATTCCGGATTGGACTTCTCCAACCTGCGCGAAATCCGCGAGGTCTATGAGCGCACCACCCGCATGCTCGTGCCCGATCGCCAACCCTACGGCGGCGACCTGGTCTTTACCGCGTTCTCCGGCTCCCATCAGGACGCCATCAAAAAGTCGTGGGACAAACAAAAGGCCGGCGAGCCTTGGGACGTGCTCTACATCCCAATCGATCCCGCCGACATCGGCCGCAACTACAAGGCGATCATCCGAATCAACTCGCAATCGGGCAAAGGCGGCGTCGCCTACATCCTCGAGCATGAGTTCGGCTACGTGTTGCCCAAGGCAATGCACCGCGAGTTCGGCATCATCGTTAATCGCATCGCTGATGTTAAGGGCGAAGAACTCTCGGCCGACGAGCTGCAAGAGGCGTTTAAATCGGAATACCTCGACCGGACGGAACCCCTCTCTGTCGTGGACTTCCGCACCACCGAAAAAGACCGGATCGTCACCTGTGAAGCCGAAGTCGTGATCAACGGGGAATCCCGCACCCTCACCGCATCAGGCAATGGTCCGATCAACGCGTTCGTGACGGCGATCCGGGAGACCGGCCTCCTGCAGTTTGAGTTCCTCAACTACGCCGAGCACTCCCTCGGTTCCGGCGCTCGGGCGCAGGCGATCAGTTACATTCAAATTCAGCCCGAGAACGGCCCCGCCCTTTACGGTGCCGGCATCGATGCGAGCATCGACCTCGCCTCGATCAAGGGGGTCACGAGTGCGATCAATCGTGCCCTGGTGGAGAAGCGCTGACCTCCTCGCCAGTTCGACGGATTGACAGCAGACCAGACTTGGTCTGGTCTGCTGCTATGTCCGAGATGATCAACATTCAAGCCGCCAAGACTCATCTATCGCGGATCGTTGATCAAGTGGCTGCGGGCGAGGAAGTTATCATCGCCAAAGCCGGCAAACCCATGGCGAAGCTGGTCCCCTACCAGCCTGCCAAAAAACCACGCACGCCCGGCCTGTTCGCTGGCCAAGGCTGGGAGTCACCCGATTGTTGGGAGCCTGACACCGAGCTGATCGATTCGTTTTACAACAGCAAACTAGACCTCGAAGGTCCGCTTACGAACATACCCTCACAGGTCGCAGAAGACCCTCCAAAGTGAGAATCCTGCTCGATTCTCACGTAGTGGTTTGGTGGTGCCTGTTTCCCGAACGTCTTTCGGCCTCGACGGTCGATCTACTTCAAAACCCGAGCAACGAAGTTGCGGTGAGTGCCGCTTCGATCTGGGAATTGGGAATCAAAATGGCCAAGGGGCATCTTGAGCTTCCGACTGGTTGGGTCGAAGACCTTTTGAAAGATGGATTTATTGAACTCCCAGTCTCATTCAACCACGCCCAACTTGCGGCAACTCTGCCCATGCATCACTCTGATCCGTTTGACCGGTTACTGATTGCACAAGCCAATCACGAGGGAATGCATTTGGTCACGTCCGACCGTGTGATCAGTCACTACGCGGTCCAAAGAGTGTCGCCCTGAGCCGCGTCAGGCCCGCTCCACGCGGCGAAAAAGCCACACTCCGAGTCCGGTGAACAACAACGCCGGCAGCCACATCAACAGGTCCGGTCGCAGCGAAGGCTGTTTTTCCAGCCAGGAGACGATGATAGTCAGGAAATAGTAAGACATCACCAGCACCAGCGCCACGCCGAGATTGGCCGACGTTTCGGTGCGCGAGACGCGAATACCCAAGGGCACCGCCATGATCGTAAACGCCAGGACCGCCACCGCTGTGGAAGCTTTCTCCGAGATAGCCAGAGACACCTTCATCGCCTCTTCCCGATTTCCCTTCGCGGCATGCCCATCGCGCACCGTCGTGAGTTGCTGAAACGTCATCGACTTGTATTTGATCCGCGCCTTCCGCTGGTTGAACAGGTCGTCGACTTCGAACACCAGCGGCACCGTTCCCACGGTGCTCGTTCCGCGCACCCGACTAAAATCCTCGGGATCGGTATCATTCCGGGCTTCGGCAGTGACCTCCCGAAGGGTGACTTCCAAGGCGGCCGTTTCCTCGTCGAAACTGACCTCGCCAGATTTAGCCCGGCCAGCCTCGCGCACCCGATTTTCGTCATCGAGCCGCCAAAACCAAATGTCCCGCAATTCGGTGCCCTTTTTCTCCTCCACGTAAACCACCACCCCGGGGAAATCGCGCACGAACGTTTTGGGGACGATAAAGCTCAGGGGATTGGTCTGCACCGCATCCGCCAGGATGGCTTTGTAGGCCGAGCGCGCTCGGGGCATGAATTCAAAATTGATCAACAAGGCCGCCATCGTGGCCAGCAGCCCCAGCACAATCACCGGCCGGGCCACGTAGAACAGACTCAGTCCGGAGGCCCGCATCGCCGTGATTTCCTGCTGTGCCGACATCCGTCCCAGCACCAACAACACCCCCGCCAACATACCCATGGGCAAGGCATAGGCCGCGACGTAGGGCACGAGCAGGCCCATCAGGTAGAGAAATGTAATCGGCTCAATCTGCCCCGCCAGCAGGTAGCCCATCATGTCCTTGAGCACGTTGCCCAGAATCAACACCGACGCGAACAGCCCCACCGCCGCCAAGCAGGTGACCAGGACACTCCACAAAATATGCCGATGTAGCAGGTTCATCTAATACAGCTCACTTCCTGAAGTAGAAACCACGAACCCCACGAAACACACGAAAAGAATGCACGGTTGGGCCTTATCCTTTCTTTCGTGTGTTTCGTGTATTTCGTGGTGAAGTGCTTACACCCATGAAGTATTCGCCCACCCGAGCTCCCCTCACCGGAGAGACCCTCGAATCGCTCAGCACCCGGCTGCGCGAAAAGGGCGAACCTGCCTTTCGAGCCAAGCAAATCATGGAATGGCTCTACAAAAAACGGGCCCGTTCCTGGGATGATATGACCAATCTGCCGAAGACCCTGCGCGCCTGGTTGGCTGAAACCTTCGACCTGCTGCCGCTCAGCTTGGTGCACGGCAAACAATCGCTCGATGTGACGGATAAACTCCTCCTCGAACTCGGCGACCAGTCCCTCATCGAAACCGTCATCATCCGGGTGCCGCAGGAAGGCGTGGGTCTCGAGCACTCTCGCAAAACCATCTGCATCTCTACCCAGGTCGGCTGCGCCATGGGCTGCAAATTCTGCGCCTCCGGATTAATGGGGCTCAAACGCGATCTGAGCGCCGGCGAAATCGTCGCCCAACTGCTGCAGGTCTGCTACCGCGAGGACGGCCGCACGCCTCGCGCCCGGGCCGAGCTCGCTTCGTTCGACAACATCGTGGTCATGGGCATGGGAGAGCCCCTGGCCAACTACGAGGCGATTTCCACCGCGCTGGAAATCATAAACGCCGACTGGGGCCTCGGTTTCGGGGCTCGCCGCATCACCCTCTCCACCAGCGGTCTGGTGCCCAACATCCTGAAGCTCGCCGACAACCCCATCAGTGTGCGACTCGCGATTTCCCTGCACGGTGCCACCGACGAAGTGCGCACGCAGATCATGCCCATCAACAAGGCCTACCCGCTGGCCAAACTGTTGCCGGCGGTGACGG
>CAKZMS010000197.1 GCA_937128785.1 uncultured Opitutaceae bacterium
CGGCGAGCGAATCTGCCGGCGCCAGACCTTCACCCGGAGCCTCGTATTCCTTCTCCAGCAATTCGGCCTCTTCGCTCGGAGCGGTGGATGGTTCGAGCAACCATTCGATTGCCCCGGTCAGATGCGCATTGAACCAGGGCAGATCAAAATGGGCTCGGTCGCCCAGCGAGGTGTAGAACGTGCGCCATCCGTCCCGTTCGAGGGTCCAGCTCACGGGTTCGAAAGACAGTTCGTCGTCGGCCGATTTACCGGTGAGCAAAATGCGGGCCCGGTCATCGAGTTGGCGCATGTAATAGAGACTGGCGGAAACCGGAGTTTGATCGGGCAGGCGGATGCCCTGCATCACGGGAAACGAACGGGTTTCGCGCGGTTGGATTATCAGCGTCTGACCGTCGGAGTTGCGCGAGTGCCCCTGGTAGTGCGCGCCAAACACGTCCCGATCAAAGTCGTTCCATGAAACCTGGTCCCCCTGAGGGACATAACCCTCACCTTTGGATCGAGCGCCGAAAGCATGGGAGGCGGTGCGGATTCCCAGAATGGGTTTCTTTTGATCCACCCAATCCCGCAAAGCCCCCATTTGGGCGGTGGTCAGAAAGCGGCGCCGCGTGCTCACGACCAGCAAATCCGCGCGGGCTAGGGCCGACTCCAGATTGGGGAAGACATGGCAACCGGGAGAGGATCGGTCGTTGGCCGCCGCGACGATGATTTCGGCATGATACCCCCGGGGAGTCAGCTGCTCGGCGGCAAAGGTCGGCAGGGACTCCGTGGTGCCGTATTCATGTTCCCCCATGAGAAACAGCACGGTAGGGGCGGCGTTCAGCGCGGTTCCGTGCAGGGCAGCGACCAGACCAAAGCCGTAGACGAGCATGAGTCTTCGCATCACGGATTTCATGAGATTATGGGGGCAGGGGAACACTTTGGGGGAGAGAGACCTCTCACTGACTCATTTAAGTGAATAAATGCCGCTGACGTCATGGCCATGGGTATTTCCGATGATCAGTTCGATTTCCCTCTCCCGGCCTTTACGAATTCCCCACCTCCGATTTCCTTCTCTCCGTGCTTATATTGAATCCGCGACTCTGGTGCCTTGCTTTCGTTATGGTTGGCTTGGCGATTGCTGTTGAGGCGCGCCCCGACCCCCGGCTGGGCACGTGGGCCCACGAGGAGAGTTCGCTGCAACCGCAGTCCGAAGTGGTCTGGGGGCAGTTGGACAACGGATTCCGTTACGCCTTGATGCCGCATGATGGGGTGCCCGGTTCAGCGACGCTCCAACTGCTGGTGTTGGCGGGGGCGATGGATGAAAAGGAGGACGAACGGGGTCTCGCCCACTTCATGGAACACATGGCATTTCGTGGAAACAGCACGTTTCCGGAAGCGGAAATGGTGCGGTTCTTTCAGGAGTTGGGCATCGAGTTCGGCAGCGACGTGAATGCGGTCACCGCGTTCGACTACACGGCCTACACCTTGGATTTTCGAGATACCTCGATGCCGATGTTGGAACGGGGGCTGCAGTTGTTCAAAAGTTTCGCGGACGAGGTGGAGTTCGATCCGGAACTGATCGAGCAGGAGCGGGGGGTCATTCTCAGCGAACTGCGCGGTCGCGACAGCGTGGGGGCCAAGGGGCAATTGGACGCCATGCAGTCGGTTTTTGATGGGCTCACCTTCATTCAACGCTCCCCGGGTGGTTCTTACGCAAGTGTCGAGGCACTCACCCAGCAGCAGTTTGAATCGTTTTATCGACGCTATTATCGCCCCGATCTGATGATCCTGGTGGGGGCGGGTGACTTCGACCTGACCGCCCTGCAAACCAAGGCCGAGGAGGTTTTTGGCGCT
The DNA here is from genome assembly GCA_937128785.1 of uncultured Opitutaceae bacterium. GTDB lineage: Bacteria > Verrucomicrobiota > Verrucomicrobiia > Opitutales > Opitutaceae > Actomonas. The sequence continues at coordinate 1,834 of CAKZMS010000197.1, forward strand.
TTGGTGAAACCGGCCGCTCCCTTGCCGGAGCGTGATCATGGCGCTCTCCGGGGAGCCGACCGCCTGCGCGCGGACACCTTCCGCATCAGCGATATTGGCTCGGCTCAGCTACTCATGGGTTCGGTTGACGTATCAACGGATGAGCCGGACTCCAAGGCCCGCCGGATCAAGGGGTATAACCAGAAGTTCGCGATGGGTTTGCTGGGCGAGCGTCTGACCCGAGGCGTGCGCAATACTCCGGGCGGAGCCGCGCGGGTCGAAGAGTTGGTCGGCAACCGCGCGGCGTTGGCCTCCGTGATCACCAACCCGAAAGCCTGGCAGAACAATCTGCGGGCGCTCGATGACGTGGTCCGGGCAGCCTATGTTCACGGGTTTCTTGAGGAGGAGATCGAGCCCGCGCGGACTCGCCAGTTGCGCATGGTCGAGCTGTTGGCGGATATCCTACCGCAGCGCGATCCCAATGAGATCACGCAGCAACTGATCCAATCGATTGTGAACCACCGGGTCTACGTGGGTGAGGCAACCGAACTGGAATGGCGAAGCGAGTGGCTTAGAGATTTCCAGGCCACTGACCTGCAGGCGGCCTATCGCGATATCTGGAATTTGGACGAACTGGTGCTGCACATGAGCGGTGAACTCCCGGAGGAGTTCAGAGCGTCGGAGATGATTACTGTCTTGGCGGAATCCCGCAAAACTGAGCCCGATCAGGTCCGGCTTTCCGCCCGCGAGGAGCGATCGTTCGAAATGAAGCCGTGGGGCGAGGCTGGGGATGCGGAACTGATGCGGGAGATCCCCGAAATCGGCGCTTACCTCTATCGACTGAGTAACGGGGTGAGGGTGAACATCATTTCCACTCCCTACGAACCGGGCGTGGTCCACGGAATCGCGCGCGTGGGGTCGGGACTTCTGGATATGCCGGGAAACAAACCGGCCCTGAAGGAATTTGGTCTGCACACACTCTTTGCCAGCGGG
>CAKZMS010000198.1 GCA_937128785.1 uncultured Opitutaceae bacterium
TTCACACTCGTGCTGCGGCTGCGCAAGTCACCCGAGCCGACCAGCACCAGATCAGGGTCTACGTCCCACATCGCCCGCGCTGCTCGGTTGTGCTTCAAGGTGTATTGATCGAGGTGCATGTAGCCCAACTGCCACTCGCCCCACATCTCGTTGCCCACGCACCAGAGCTCTACATCAAACGGCTCCGTCGTGCCGTTTTCGATCCGCATTTTTCCGCCGATCGTTTCGCCGCCCGCGTTGCAATATTCCGCCCATTGCGCGGCGGAATAGGCGTAAACAAAACCCATGTTGGCGGTAAACACAGGTTCGGCTCCCACCGTGCGGCAAAAATCGATGAACTCGTCGGTGCCAAAGTCATTATGCTCGATCCCTTCCCAGGCCGGATTGCGCCGCGGCGGACGGCGATCGCGATCGCCGACGCCATCCCGCCAATCATATCCACTGACAAAATTGCCGCCCGGCCAGCGGTAGATGCTGGCATCCAATTCCTGTAGCAAGGCGATGGTATCAGCCCGCATGCCCCGGATGTTGTCATCAGGCATGATCGATGCAGTCCCGACGAACGCTGTCCCTTCGGTGACCGTAATGGCCAAGGTGCCCTCCGCGGTGTCCGAAGATGCCTCCCAGTAAAAATGAAACTGCTGATAGTCATCATCCGTGACCACAAACTGGAATTCACCCGGCATCATCCCCCCGCCGAGTTGCACCGTGACCTTCGCATTCTGCGAGCCGGTCCGTTTCAACCACACATACCCTTCGTAACCCCGGCCCTTTTCCCAGCTCAGGTCGTGCTGACGAATCCCCGAGCCAGCGGTGAGGTGCGGCGTGTGGTCGCCAACAAAAGAGTCGGCGGTGACCATCTTCAGGCCGTCTTTGGCTCCCGTGATTTCCCAGGGGGATGCCCCCACGACGGGGAAGTCGGTATCCAGTAAACTCGTGTAGGGAGCGTAATCGGGTGTAACCTCAAAGTAGAACTTACGGTCCTCCAGCATCTCAGCCCAAATGCCCCCGTAAATGCACCGGCCCAGATGTTCGATGAACTGACCGTAGATCATCGGATTGATCGGCGCCCCTTGTTGGGTCACATCGATTTTCACTTTAACGTCGGCGGGATTGGCGACGGCAGTGAGGGTGGTAAGCAGAAACGCACAAATCAGGGTTCTCATAAGCAAGGGGGGTAACAGAAACTACCGGCACAACAAACCGCCGCGCCAAGTTCTCGATGCCACCCGTGTTCGAACGTTAGAGCCACAGTATAGGCGGTTCAGCAAGAAAGACGTCGGCAATGCACCGCGCCTCCGGCATGAATCCCTCCATGATCCGTCATAGCTTGGTTGTCGTCCTGGCCCTGCTGACCCCTTCGGTCGCGCCGCTGAATGCCGCCGATGCGCAGACTCAGCCGTCCCCACCCAACATTTTGTTCATCGCCGTAGACGATCTGCGGCCCGCCATCGGCGCTTATGGTGATCCGGTGGCGGTAACTCCCCACCTGGACAGGTTGGCGCAACAGAGCAGCCTTTTCGAACGGGCCTACTGCAACGTGCCGGTTTGTGGTGCGTCGCGCGCCAGCATCATGTCTGGCATCCGCCCGGGCTTTGATCGCTACCGGCGCTACTTCACATGGCTGGAAAAGGAGACGCCCGACGCCGTCACCCTCAATGACCACTTCCAACAAAACGGTTACACCACCCTCTCCGTCGGCAAGATCTACCACCACATCGCCGACAGCGCCGACACGTGGGACCGCGTGTATGACTCGATCGGTGAATCGGGTTGGCGCGACTACGCCCTAGAGGAAAACGCGCGCAAGGCCCGCGACCCCAACCAACCCGATCCGGCCTACGAGGCGTCCGATGTGACCGACCTCGCCTACCGCGACGGACGACTGGCTCAGATGGCGGTCAACGAGCTTCAGCAGCTGGCACGGACCGGCGAGCCGTTTTTCCTAGCCCTCGGTTTTCTCAAGCCTCACCTCCCGTTCAACGCCCCCCAAAAATATTGGGATCTCTACGATCCGGCAGCGCTGCCGGTGCCTCCGGCGGGAAACAATCCCGAGTCCGCCCCGGCAGCGGCGTTTCATGCCTGGGGCGAACTGCGCGCCTACGCCGAGGTGCCGGCGAAGGGCCCGCTCCCTGACTCCTTGGCCCGAAAGCTCATCCACGGCTACTACGCCTGTGTCAGCGCCACCGATGCCCAGATTGGCCAGGTCATGACCGCGCTGGAACGCACCGGTCTCGCCGACAACACCATCGTCGTCATCTGGGGTGACCACGGCTACAATCTCCGCGAGCACGGCCTCTGGTGCAAACACTGCAATTTTAACACGGCCATGCAGGTGCCGCTGATCATCAAGGCACCGGGCATGGCGCCTGCCCGCATCCGCGGCATCACCGAGTTGATCGATCTCTACCCCACCCTCTGCACGTTGACGGGATTGAAACCGCCGGCCGGTCAACTCGACGGCCAAGACCTTGTGCCGCTCATGCAAAATCCGTCGCTACCCGGCGATGGCGTGGCCGTGAGCAAATACGGCAACGGCGTGACCCTCATCGAGGACAACCTGTTCTACACCGAATGGCGCCGGGCCGACGACCAACGCTATGCCCGTATGCTTTTCGATCACACGACCGATCCCGCCGAAGCGCAAAACCTGGCCGAACTCCCCGAGTGGGCGGACACGGTCGCTCGGATGCAGCAGCGGTTGCTCAAGGAACGCGGCGCCGAAGCGGGGGACAACCAGCTCAAGGACATCTTTGTCCGGTTCAAGGATCTGGCCGACCGCAAGAAGGAGGTGTTCGATGACG
>CAKZMS010000199.1 GCA_937128785.1 uncultured Opitutaceae bacterium
TTACGAATAGCGTGTCGTCCGATCATCACCCCGGCCGCGCCGGTCGAAGCGATTACCCGCACCGCGCTTGCGGCCGAAGTGACATTACCGTTGGCGAGCACCGGACATGGCACCCGCTTCACGGCCTCGGCGATCAATTCGTAATCCACCGCACTGCGGTAGCCTCCTTTCACGGTGCGGCCATGCACGGTGAGCAGGTCAACCCGATGGCGTCGCACCGAATCAAGAATCTCATGGTAGGGACTGCTGTCTTCGAACCCGAGTCTCATCTTCACGGTGAATCTGCCCGGGCAGGCCGCCCGGAGTGCGCCCAGTATTTCGTCCACCTTGGCCGGATCCCGCAAAAGTCCGCCCCCGACATTTTTCTTGTAAACTTTGGGCGCAGGACAACCCAGATTCAGGTCGATTCCGGCAACGGGGTGCGAGAGTAAGTCGGCCACGGTGCGCTCAAGATGCGGAATCGATTCACCGATCAACTGCGCAAAGACGGGCCGTCCGGTTTGATTTTCATCAATTGATCGCACGATGTGTTTTTCGAGACGAGACGTGTCGTGAACCCGAAAAAACTCCGTTACGAATATATCGGGGGATCCGAATTCCGAGACAACCCGCATGAACTCAAGCGTTGTCACGTCCTGCATCGGGGCGAGGGCGGTCAACGGTTGCCCCGGCTCAATGGGAGTCGGCAGATGACTAAGATCGACCGGCACGGTCAGCCCTCCCCGGATGATTCCTCTTCGCGCTGGCGCAGCACGCGCTCCAAGATTTCAGTCATATCGTCCACGCGATCGAAGACCTCCGGGGCGACATAAATGGGGCGTTTCGACTGCAGTGCGAGCACCATGGAATCCGAAGGGCGCGCGTCGATTTCCACGATCTTGGTGCCCAGCTCGTTCTCCATCTGCAGCAGGATCCGAGCAAAAAAGGTGCCTTCATCCACATGGTTGATGAGGACATGGTTCAATTCGATCTCCAGCCCCATAAAAATCTGCCCAATCAGTTCATGAGTGAGGGGACGATCCTTACGGACTCCATCCAGGGTCATTTGGATCGCGTTGCCCACCGCATGGTCGACGTAGATCACGAAAGTCTTGTCGGGGTTGCCCAAAAATACCGCGCACCCATTGGCGGTGGGCATCACTCCTCGGACGGATACTTCGATATTACTTTGGGCCATCGGATCTGAAGCTGACGAGCTTGGCACAGGAGCGCAAGAGGTCGAACGCCATCAAGCGGTGAAACCTTGGATACTTATCCCCCAGTCGCGGGCTTGTTTTTCGACCGCAGGACGATCGAGGATGATCACGTTGTCAGTTTCCAGGGCGACGGCGCGGATATCAGCTTCCCGCAGGCTCTCGAGGGTGCGATGACCGAAGCAGGGCACATCGAAACGATAGTCCTGAGCCGATTTCACGGTCTTTACGAAGAGCGCGCCATCCGTTTTAAACGTGCCGGCGCGACGGATCATCTCATCGGTTCCTTCGAATGCTTCAACGGCCAACACCGTTCCCTTGCGAACGACGCAGCCTTGACCGATATCCAGCCGGGCGCATTCCCGGGCAATTTGGATTCCATGCTGGAGGTATTCCTCATCGATGGGGAATTTGGGTGCTCCGGTGATGCCGGCGGGCGCGAGATGATCATCGAGGAAAGATCGGGCATCGAGTAGGTGGACCTGAATCTTTTCCATCTCGGCGGCAATCGCTCCGAAAATGGTCTCGGCGTTGCGGCGTTTGAGGGAGAACAGGATCTGGGTCGCCTTCAGATCCGGATGAAGACCTTTGAATAATCGGCGGGGCGTGATCTGCCCGGCCATGATCGCATAAGCCGACTCGAATTGCTGCAGGGATTTGAGCATCTTGCCCAACTGGCCGACTTTGATCTGGACGCGATGTGCAGCCTCAAACGAGTCGAAGAGAGCAGGGCGGGTTTCTTCCTCAAAGGCGATAAGTCGCAGGGGGACTCCCGCACTGCGGATGGCGGCCGCGACAAGTTGGGGATAGATCCCTTGGCCAGCGATCAAAGAGATGGGTCGGGACGAATCGAAATCCGAGGGAAGAAAACGAGAGAGCATGGCGGGTCGCAATCTGATCGGCCAGTGCAGCGGTGACGACAGCAATTTTGCCGCCCGGATGAAGTCGGTAGTTCGTCAGGCTTCCGCGCCGTAATACTTCTTGTAGCTACGGTAGTAACGGTAATTCGAGTAATACTCGATGCGGCGGGGAGAGAGCCCGTTGAGCACGATGCCCAAGATGTCTTTTTTGGCTCCCTGCAACGCTCTGACATACTGGCGGATGTGTTTCTTGTAGGCGCGATTGAATCGGCATACATAGATCACTTCATCGATCTGATCAGCGATGAGCAGCGAGTCGGTCACCGCGCCCAGCGGAGGTGTATCAACCACGATCAGTTCGTATTCCTTCTGCAGGTGTTCCACCATCTCGGCGAAGACTTTCGATTCCAGGATCTCCGTCGGGGTGCGTGAGCGACCGCCGGAGCGGAGCAAGTGAAGGTTTTCGCCTACTTCTATGATGCCCAGTTCGGGATGGTTCTGCAGGTGCTCCGGAAGCTCAGCTCCGGCCTCGAACCAAGTGATAATGCCCTTCTCGTTCTCCTTACCAAAATGCCGATGGAGCATGGGGCGCCGCAAATCGCAGTCGATCAGCAAGGTCTTGCGACCATGGCGAGCAAAGCCACCGGAGAGGTTGCAAGAGACGAGAGTCTTGCCTTCACCCGGGATGGTGCTCGTGACCATGACGGATTTGGGGAAATCCAGCTTGGAATGGATTTTTGCCGCACTGTAAACGCTGAGGAAAGATTCCGTCCCGGGCGTCTGGCGGTTTTCCATAACCAGCGAGTATTTCTCCTCATCGGTCAGCGAGCTCAGATCGGGGATGATGCCCAGCAGATTAACGCCAATGAAGTGCTCCACATCCCACGCGCTCTTGATGCGGTCATCGATGAAACTCAGACCCACGGCCACGCCGATAAACACCACAAGGAAGAGCATCACCGAAGACTGCGTGATGGACTTCATGTTGGGTTGGAAGGGGCCACCGGGTTGGCCGGCGCGATCGAGCGGACGAACGGGGACATCCTCAAGGCGACGTTCCGTATCCACATCGGCCAGACGCTCGACGATTTGCACGTAGTTGTTACGGGAAATTTGGGCCTTGTTCAGCAGGCTGTTGTATTCGGAAGAAAGCTCGTTGAGACGCCTCTGGTCCGTTTCCGCGATTTCGTATTCCGCCTGCATCGCGTTCTCAGAGGACTGCGCCTTTTCAAACGTGGAACGTAGATCGGCAATCGCATTTTCGATTTCGCTCTGGAGTTGCTGTTGAGTGATCGAAATCTCGTTGGCCGCCAGGATCATACGGGGATGTCGCTCGAGGTAGCGCTCTGCGAGGATGGACTGGTTCTTGCGCAGCTCGGACAATCGAATAGCGATTTCACTGACCGAACCGTAGGAGGAGATGTAGGTCAGCTCCATCAGGTTGCGTCCCTGGGACTGGAAGGCGTCCACCTGACTCAATAGCTCGCGAACGCGAATTCGCTCCAGTCGAGCGGACGTCAGTGCTTGGTCCGCGGCGATCAGGCGGTTGCGCACCAAGTTGGTGCTGTTGTCCAGGGAAACCAGATTGTGGCGGCGCTGATACTCCTGCAGCGCGCGGTCGGCGGTCTCGGCCTCGACGCGTAATTGGTCAGCGCGTTCTTCGAGGGAGTCTGCGGCGCCGGAAGTG